>NZ_JZWY01000505.1:0-5253 GCF_000966955.1 Streptomyces sp. NRRL S-495 | reverse complement strand
GCACCAGATCGGCCGCCGCCGCGTTCTCCACCAGGTACTTGGGCGTCTTGGTGCCCGGGATCGGCAGCACGTACCGCCCCTGCGCGACCACCCAGGCGAGCGCCACCTGCGCGGGCGTCGCGCCGACCCGCGCCGCGACCTCCCGCACCCGCTCCACCAGCGCCAGGTTCGCCTTCAGCGCGTCCTGCTGGAAGCGGGGCAGCTGGCGGCGGAAGTCGTCGGCCGGCAGCTCGTCGAAGGAGGCGATGCCACCGGTCAGGAAGCCCCGGCCGAGCGGCGAGAACGGCAGGAACGCGATCCCGTGCTCCTCGGTGTACGGCAGCACCTCGGCCAGCGAGTCCCTGGTCCACAGCGACAGTTCGTTCTGCACCGAGGCCACCGGGTGGACGGCCCGGGCGCGCTCGATCTCCTCGACGCCCACCTCGGACAGCCCGATCCGGCGCGCCTTGCCGGCCGCCACCACCTCGGCGAGCGCGCCCCAGGACTCCTCGATCGGCACCTCCGGGTCGACCCGGTGCAGCTGGTACAGGTCGACGTGGTCGGTGCCAAGCCGGTGCAGACTGTCGTCGATCGCCCGCCGGATGTGCTCGGGCCGGCCGTTGCGCAGCACCCGCTCCTCACCGGTGCCCGGCACCAGGCCGACCTTGGTGGCGAGCACCGCCCGCTCCCGGTACGGACCGGCCAGGGCGGCGCCGACCACCTCCTCGTTGCTGTACGGGCCGTAGATGTCGGAGGTGTCGATCAGCGTGACCCCGAGGTCGAGCGCCTGCCGGATCACCCGGACCGAGGTCTCGTCGTCCCGGTTGTGGACGTCGTAGGCCCAGGTCATCCCCATGCAGCCGAGGCCGACGACCCCGACCTCGGGGCCCTCGCTGCCGAGCGTGGCGTTGCGCATGACGTACTCCTCACTGGTGCCGGCCCCGTGGCGCCGACGTGCGGTCGGATCAACGGGCACCAGCCTGCCCCTTGGAGTGCACTCAAGGTCAAGCGGCACCGCCGAGCCGGACCGGCCGCCGCGGCCGTCACGAGCGCCTCAACCCCGCCGCGCGAGCGCCTCGACGGCGGCTGCCGTCCAGATCCGCCGGGCCAGCACCTCCGGCGCCAGGGTGCCGTCGACGGTCAGACCGCAGTCGGCCCGCAGCGGCTCGATGTGGCGCTCATGGGCGTCCCGCCGGTGCTCGACGTAGTTCCGCAGCAGCACCGCGAGCGGGAAGTCGCCCGCGACGCACTTGCGTTCGATCTTGCGGGCCAGCCGGAGGTCCGCCGCCACGTCCACGAAGACGTCCAGGCGGGGGCGGGAGCGCGGCGCGGCCACCCGGCGGGCGAAGAGGCCCTCGACGACCACGACCGGGGCGGCGGCGAGCGCGGCCCCGAGGTCGGCGTCCAGCCACTCACCGTCGATCGAGCGCGGATCGCCGACGTCCAGCCGGGGTTTCCCGTTCTCGTCGGGCGCCCACACGCCCCGCCCCGGTTCGGCGTACCAGTAGTCGTCGCCGTGCAGGACGCGGACCGGCCCCTCCGCCGCGGCCGCCACGAGCGCCCCGGCCAGTGTCGTCTTGCCCGCCCCCGCACCACCGGTCAGTGTCAGCAGCACAAACCCTCCCCGTCCTCGCTCCCCGTCCTCGCTCGCCGAGCGAGCGAGCGAGCGAGCGAGCCGCGCCCGGCAATCCGCCCGCATCCTTCCGCCGGAACCTTAACGTCCGCGTAAGGCACGCCGGGAGGCTGCTTTGATGCCCCGAAGGTTCTTGACGTGCCCAGCTGGTCTAGTCCAGCTTGGTCCTCAGCACCGCGCACCTCCCCCACCCGGACCACCCTCCGCCGTCACCCGCCCCCGCGCCCCCTCCCCACCGCGCGCGGACGGTGGCAGGCCTCGTTCCCGAGAGGCACCCCCATGCCACGCGCGCCCCACGACACCCCTGCCCGGCACCGCCGCCCGGCGGTCCGCACCAAGCTGCTCGGCCTCACCGCCGCCGTCGTCCTCGCCGGCGGCGGCCTGGCCACGGTCGCCGGGAACGCCGGCGCCGCCGACGGCAACCTGCTCGCCAACCCCGGGTTCGAGAGCGGCTCGCTCGGCCCGTGGAGCTGTTCCGGCACCACCGGCAGCGTGGTCGACTCCGGCGCGCACGGCGGCTCCTACGCGCTGAACGGCGCCGTCGGCAGCTCCGACACCGCCCAGTGCGGCCAGAGCGTCGCCGTGAAGCCCAACACCACCTACACGCTGAGCGCCTGGGTCAAGGGCCAGTACGTGTACCTCGGCGCGACCGGCAGCGGGGTCACCGACCCGGCCGTCTGGACGCCCGGCGGCGGCAGCTGGCAGCAGCTGACCGCCACCTTCACCACCGGCGCGGCCACCACCAGCGTCAACGTCTACCTGCACGGCTGGTACGGCCAGGGCGGCTACCTCGCCGACGACGTCACCCTGTCCGGCCCCGGCGGCAACCCGAGCACCCCGCCGCCCACCACCACCCCGCCGACCACGACGCCCCCGACCACCACCCCGCCCACGAGCACGCCGCCCACCACCCCCGCGCCCAACGTCGCGCTCCCGGTGGCCCCGTACATCGACATGGGCGCCTGGCCGACCCCCTCGCTGCCCGCGATGGCCAAGTCCGGCAACCTCAAGGCCTTCACCATGGGCTTCGTCACCGCCGTCGGCTGCAAGGCCAGTTGGTTCAACGCCTACGACCCGCGCACCGGCTGGGCCAAGGACCAGATCGACGCACTGCGCGCGGCCGGCGGCGACGTCAAGCTCTCCTTCGGCGGCGCCAGCGGTTCCGAACTCGCCGCGGCCTGCACCAGCGTCGACTCGCTGTTCGCCGAGTACGACGCCGTCGTGAAGGC
Organism: Streptomyces sp. NRRL S-495; assembly: GCF_000966955.1. Classification (NCBI taxonomy): domain Bacteria; kingdom Bacillati; phylum Actinomycetota; class Actinomycetes; order Kitasatosporales; family Streptomycetaceae; genus Streptomyces; species Streptomyces sp. NRRL S-495. Next base: position 2,412 of record NZ_JZWY01000505.1, on the reverse strand, counting down.
CTACAACCTGCGCTACGTGGACTTCGACATCGAGGGCGCCGCGATCGCCGACACCGCCGCCAACGAGCGCCGCTCCGCCGCGCTCGCCAAGCTGCAGAAGGCCAACCCGGGGCTGAAGGTCTCCTTCACCCTGCCGGTCCTCCCGGAGGGCCTCACCACCGAGGGCGTCGCCATCGTCCGCTCGGCCCGCGACGCGGGCGTGGACGTCGACCTCGTCAACATCATGGCGATGGACTACTACCGCTCCGGCGCGGACTACGGCGACGCCGCCGTCCAGGCCGCACAGTCCCTGTACGGCCAGCTCAAAGCCCTGTACCCGGCCAAGAGCGACGCCCAGCTGTGGTCGGCGATCGGCGTCACCCCGATGATCGGCGAGAACGACGACCACCAGGTCTACAACCAGGCCGACGCCCAGCAGCTGGTCGCCTTCGCCCGTCAGCACCACCTCGGCGAACTGGCCTTCTGGGACGCCACCCGGGACGCCAACGCCTGCACCGGCGGCCTCTTCAAGTGCACCAACATCCCGCAGCAGCCCTACGAGTTCGCCAAGATCTTCGCCCAGTACACCGGCTGAGCAGCCCCTGCCGAACAGCCCCACCCGCACCCCCGCCGGCGGCCCCACCCCAGGGGCCGCCGGCGCGGCGTTATTCGAGCGCGCGTTCGCGGACGGTCCACTACAGTCCCCCCATCACCGGAGCCGCCCGCGAGCGGTTCCGACGCAGGTGAACGGGCGCACGAGGGGGCGGACATGACAGTCCGGGACGACACGGGCACCACGACCGGGGACATCACCCCCGAGGAGCTGGCCGCGTTCAGCCGCACCCTCGGCCGCCTGCGCGCACTGCCCACCGGCGACCGCACCCGGCTGCACGCCGAGCGACAGCTCAGCTCCTTCTACCGCGAGAGCCGCAAGCAGCGCCGCCAGGAGAAGCGCGCCGAGATCCTGGCCGCCGACGCCCAGTTGCTCGCCGCCACCGCCACCGGTGCCCCCGACCGCCGCGAGGACGCCCCGCTCGCCCCCGCGCCCGTCCACTCCGCGCCGCTCGGTGAACTCCGCGGCCACCGCCGCTGCTACGTCTGCAAGCAGCGCTACCGCGAGGTGGACGCGTTCTACCACATGCTCTGCCGCCCCTGCGCGGCCGACAACACCGCCCGCCGCGCGCTCTCCACCGACCTCCGGGGCCGCCGCGCGCTGCTCACCGGCGGCCGGGTGAAGATCGGCTTCCAGCTGGCCCTGATGATGCTGCGCGACGGCGCCGAGCTGCTCGTCACCAGCCGCTTCCCGCACGACACCGTGCGCCGCTTCCGGGCCGCCGAGGGCAGCGCCGCCTGGTGGGACCGGCTCACCGTCATCGGCATCGACCTGCGCGACCCGCGCCAGGTCCTCGGCCTCACCGATCAACTGCGCTCCGACGGACGGCCGTTGGACATCCTGGTCAACAACGCCGCGCAGACCCTGCGCCGTCCGCCCGAGTCCTACGCGCTGCTGGCCGCCGGCGAGCGGTCCGCCCTGCCCGCGAGCGACGCCGCGACCGTCACGCATGCGCCCGGCTTCCGGCCGACGACCGCCCTGGCTCCATCACCGTCACCGTCACCGCTCCCGGCCCCGGTCCCGCTCGGGGCCGACGAAGCCGGCCTGCTGCCGGACCTCGCGGACACCAACTCCTGGTCTGCACGCCTCGGTTCGCTCGACCCGACCGAGGTGCTGGAGGTCCAGCTCGTCAACGCGCTCGCCCCGGCCCTGCTCTGCGACCGGCTGCTCCCGCTGCTGCTCGCCTCCCCGCACCCGCGCCGCTACATCGTCAACGTGACGGCGGTGGAGGGCCGGTTCGCCGTCCGCAACAAGACCGCCGGCCACCCGCACACCAACATGGCCAAGGCCGCGCTCAACATGCTCACCCGGACCAGCGCGGAGGAACTCGCCACCCGGGGCGTGTACATGTGCGCCGTCGACACCGGCTGGATCACCGACGAGAACCCGGCCCCCCGAAAGGCCCGGATCGCCGCCACCGGCTTCCGCACCCCGCTCGACATCGTCGACGGCGCCGCCCGCGTCTACGACCCCGTCGTCCGCGGCGAGGCGGGCTCGCCGGTCTCCGGCGTCTTCCTCAAGGACTACCGCGAGGCGGCCTGGTGACCGGCCCGCACCTGTGGCTGCGCCGAACGGCCACCGGTTGCGTCCGACCGCGACGCCTTCCGCACCCGCCCGGTCAGGCCGCGAGGCCCAGACCCAGGGTCACCGCCACCGGGGCGAGGTAGAGGAGCGGAAAAGGCACGGTCTTGTACGAGCGGGCCCGCAGGCAGGTGATCACCGCGCCGAAGAAGTAGAGGATCAGGCCGACAGCGGCCGCGACGCCGAGAGCCGGAACCACGAGGCCGACCAGCAGACCGGCCGCGCCCGCCAGCTTCGCC
>NZ_JZWY01000519.1:0-508 GCF_000966955.1 Streptomyces sp. NRRL S-495 | reverse complement strand
GGTGTCAGGCCTTGCGGGCCTTCACCTCACCGGTGAGCTGCGGCAGGACCTCGAACAGGTCGCCGACCACGCCGTAGTCGGCGAGCTCGAAGATCGGGGCCTCGGGGTCCTTGTTGACGGCCACGATGGTCTTCGAGGTCTGCATGCCGGCCCGGTGCTGGATCGCGCCGGAGATGCCGTTGGCGATGTAGAGCTGCGGGGAGACCTGCTTGCCGGTCTGGCCGACCTGGCTGCTGTGCGGGTACCAGCCGGCGTCGACGGCGGCACGCGAGGCACCGACGGCCGCGCCGAGCACGTCGGCGAGCTCCTCGACCACGCCGAAGCCCTCGGCGGCACCGACGCCGCGGCCGCCGGAGACCACGATCGCGGCCTCGGTCAGCTCCGGACGGCCGGAGGACACCCGCGGGGTGCGCGAGACGACCTTGGCGGCGTTGCCGGTGAACGCGACGGTGACGTCCTCCACCGCACCCGCGGCCGGGGCGGCCTCCGGGGCGACGGCGTTCGGCTT
>NZ_JZWY01000518.1:0-536 GCF_000966955.1 Streptomyces sp. NRRL S-495 | reverse complement strand
CCGCGGCCGGGGCGGCCTCCGGGGCGACGGCGTTCGGCTTCACCGCGATGACCGGCACGCCGTTGCTGACGCGGGAGTCGACGGTGTACGAGGCCGCGAAGACGGACTGGGTGGCGACCGGGCCGCTGTCACCGGCGCGCAGGTCGACGGCGTCGGTGATGAGGCCGGAGCCGATCCGAAGCGCGACGCGGGCGGCGACCTCCTTGCCCTCGCCGGAGGAGGTGACCAGCACCGCGGCCGCGTCGGCGGCCTTGGCGATCTGGGCCAGCGCGTCCACCTTCGGGACGACCAGCTGGTCGGCGAACTCGGCGCCGTCGGCGACGTACACCTTGGCGGCGCCGTACTCGGCGGCCTTGGCGGCCAGCTCGGCCGCCTTGTCACCGGCGCCGAGGACGACCGCCGACGGCTCGCCGATACGGCGGGCCAGGGTCAGCAGCTCCAGGGCCGGCTTGCGGACCACGCCGTCGGCGTGGTCCACGAGAACCAGGATCTCAGCCATGATTCATTGCTCCTGATCGATCGTTGGATTCGCGAAC
>NZ_JZWY01000517.1:0-847 GCF_000966955.1 Streptomyces sp. NRRL S-495 | reverse complement strand
ACCAGGATCTCAGCCATGATTCATTGCTCCTGATCGATCGTTGGATTCGCGAACGGGTGGGACTAGATGAACTTCTGGTCGGCGAGGAAGCCGGCGAGCGCCTTGCCGCCCTCGCCCTCGTCCTTGACGACCGTGCCCGCGGTACGCGCCGGACGCGCCGTCACCGACTCCACCGCCGTCCACGAACCCGCCAGACCGACCTCACCGGCCTCAATACCCAGGTCGTCCAGGTCCAGGGACTCCACCGGCTTCTTCTTCGCCGCCATGATCCCCTTGAACGACGGGTAGCGCGCCTCGCCCGACTGGTCCGTCACCGACACCACCGCCGGCAGCGCCGCCTCCACCAGCTCCGTCGCCGAGTCACCGTCCCGACGGCCCTTCACCACACCGCCCTCGACCGAGACCTCCGACAGCAGCGTCAACTGCGGCACACCCAGCCGCTCCGCCAGCAGCGCCGGCAGCACACCCATCGTGCCGTCCGTCGACGCCATACCACCGATCACCAGATCGAACCCGGTCCGCTCCAGCGCCTTCGCCAGCACCGCCGACGTCCCGATCACGTCCGAACCGTGGATGTCCTCGTCATTGACGTGCACGGCCTTGTCCGCACCCATCGACAACGCCTTGCGCAGCGCGTCCTTCGCATCGTCCGGACCCACCGTCAGCACGGTCACCTCGGCACCCTCGTTCGCCTCCGCGATCCGCAGCGCCTGCTCCACCCCGTACTCGTCCAGCTCCGACAGAAGGCCGTCCACGCCCTCCCGGTCGGTGGTGTGGTCGTCCGCGAAACGACGGTCACCCGTCGCGTCCGGCACGTACTTCACACAGACAACGATCCTCAAGCTCA
>NZ_JZWY01000516.1:0-2268 GCF_000966955.1 Streptomyces sp. NRRL S-495 | reverse complement strand
TGAGCGGTTCTCCTGGTACGGGTGCACTGGTCGGATGCACTGGTCCACGGCCTCGCAGCCCGCCGAGGGTACTGAGTGCCAAGTCCGGCCCGGCCGCGCCCCGCGAGCGGTATCGCACCACCCGGACCGGCCTGCCCTGTCGGCTCTCTTCAACAGCGTCAGAGGCTCTCCGAAGAGGATACGGCACTCAGTACCCCTCGTAAAGGAACTCAGTACCCTTCTCTGCTCCCGGGGCGAGGACATGGCAGGGCGAGATCCGCAAGAATGCGTGGACAGGAGGCCCACGGGCCCGGCAGCGCATCGAGGAGGGGCGACGGACACGACCTCGGAGGGCAAGGAGGTACTGGTGGTCGTGCATTCGGTCGTCTACGGGCAGCGACTGCGCGACGCCCATGCACTGCTCGACGCCGACCCGAGGGTGCGCATCCGGTTCACGGTGGCGCCGCACACCTTCAACCGGGGCGCGGCGGAGCACGTCCGGCGGCTCGGCGGCACGGTACTGCCATGGGCGGAAGCCGTCCGCGAGAGGTTCGACCTGGTCCTGGCCGCCGGTTCGCAGGGCCTGGAGCAGGTGCACGGCCCGATGGTCCGGCTGCCGCACGGAGCCGGGCACATCAAGCTGTCGCCGACCGGCATCGGGGCTGGGCGGACCGTCTCCGGGCTCGGGCCCGAGTACGTCGTCTGGCAGGGCCGACTGGTGCCCGTCGCCTACGCGCTGGCGCACGAGGACGACCGCACCGAGCTCGGCCGGGGCTGTCCGGAGGCGCTGCCGATCGCCGAGATCGTCGGCGACGGCTGCCACGACCGGATCGCCGCCGCGCTCCCCCACCGGGAGCGGTACCGGGCCGCGCTGGGGCTGCGGCCGGACGAGCGGCTGGTGCTGGTCTGCTCCACCTGGGGCAGCGGGGCACTGTTCAGCCGGTTCGACACCCTCCTTCCCCGGTTGGCCGCCGAACTGCCCCGCCGCGACCACCGCGTCGTCCTGCTCGTGCATCCCAATGTCTCCGCCGCGCACGGCGCCCGGCCGCTGCGTTCATGGGTGACGGCCGCGACCGACGGAGCCGCCACCGTGCTCGGGCCGCAGGAGGACTGGCGCCCGCTGCTGGTAGCCGCCGATGCCGTCATCGGCGACCACGGCTCGGTCACCCTCTACGGCACCATGACCGAAGCCCCGATCCTGCTGGCCGAGTACCCGCACCACGAGGTCAACCCGCGGTCCCCCGGCGCCCTGCTCGCCCGGACCGCTCCCTCGCTCGGCCCCGTCCGACCCCTGTCCGTCCAACTCGACGACGCCGCGCGGCAGTACCGCCGCGCGGACTACGCGGCCATCGCCGCCCGGATCAGCTCCGCGCCGGGCCGGTTCGACCAACGGATGCGGCACCTGCTCCACCGTGTCCTCGGCCTGGACGAGTCCGTCCCGGCGCCCGGTCCTCCTGTGCTGCCGCTGCCCGCACCGCTGTGGCCACGCGGCCGGGGCGAGCACCCCTGGCCTGCCGTCGACCCCGCCGTGGCAGCCCCGCGCGGGCTCTGACGGCCGGGCGTCAGCCCGCCGAGGGCGGTCCCGCAGGGGGCAGCGGGAGGACAGGGGCGTCGAGTGCCGTGGCGGCGGCGCGACGGCCTCCGGCGCGCGCGGACAGGGCCGCGTAAAGGGATTCGGACTCCCGCTGGTGGGCCGCGGCCCCGGTGAGGTCGCCCCGGTCGCGCGCCAGGTCGGCGAGGAGTCGCAGAACACGGGCCTCCCAGTGACGGGTCCGGCTCGCACGAAACCTCGCGAGCGCCTCCGCGTAACAGCGGCCGGCCTCGTCGTGGGCGCCGAGGGCGGCCTGGGCCTGGCCCAGGAAGGCGAGTGCACGGGCCGCCTCGTAGACGGCGCGGACGGCGGCGAGGTCCCGGTAGGCATCGGCGATGACAGGGACCGCCTCGGCGGGACGGCCGTCCGCGAGCCGGACGTCTCCGAGAGCGAGCCGGGCAAGCGCTGTGCCTCGCAGGTAGCCGCAGGCTTCACGAAGGTCGGCGGCCGTGCGCAGGCAGTCGGCCGCCTGGGCCAGCCGGCCCGCCGTGCGGTGGGTCTGACTGAGGCCGTAGAGGGCGTCGGCCTCGGCAAGCGGGTCACCGGCCGCACGCGCCAGGTGCAGGGCCTCGGCGTACCACTCGGCGGCCTCCTCCGTAGCACCGGCGTTGCGCAGGCCGGCGCCGCCCGAAGTGAGCATCCGCAGTTCGCCGTCGCGGTGACCGACCGAACGGGCGGCGGTCCGGCCGATCCGGTGT
>NZ_JZWY01000515.1:0-10554 GCF_000966955.1 Streptomyces sp. NRRL S-495 | reverse complement strand
CGGCGGTCCGGCCGATCCGGTGCAGCTCGACCCACAGCGCGGCCGGGCGCAGTCGTAGGAACGCCGGCCACATCGCGTCTACGAGCTGCCAGGCGGTCGCGGCCCGGCCCGTCGCGGCGGCCCAGCGGACGGCGTCGGCGAGCCGTTCGGTCTCCGCTTCGAGCCACTCGAGTGCGGCCGACTCGTCGGTGAACTCCCTGGCCCGGGGGTCCTGTTCGGTGGCGTAGTCGCGGCGCAGGGTGCGGTGGCTGGGGCTCAGCAGTGCCTCGGCGGCCGTGGCGGAGGCCAGATACCGGTCCAGCACGCGGTCGACGGCGGCCCGCCCCTCCGCCCGGTCGTGGATCGCAGCGGCGTGCGCCCGGGCGTGCAGCTTCACCAGGCCGTGGAGACGGAAACCGCCGTCGGTCTCCTCCAGCAGGTGGATGTCGGCCAGCTCGTCGACCAGCGGCTCGGCCTCGACCGGCTCCAGGCCGCCGACCTCGCACAGGACGTCCGGGGTGACGACCGGGAAGGGCAACAGACCGAGCAAGCGGTACAGGCGAGCGGCTCCCGCTCCCAATGCCTCGAAGGACGCATCCAGGGCGTGCCGCACACCCTCTCCCCCGACATCGAGCAGGGCGAGCCGCCGGGACTCCAGGCCGAGCGCCTCGGCCGTGACGGCGAGCGGCTGTGCGGGACGGGCGGCGATCCGGGCAGCGGCGAGGCAGACGGCGAGCGGGAGGCGGGCGCAGCGCTCGACCACCAGGGCGGCAGCCGCGGGTTCCCGGTCCACCCGCCCGGCGCCGACACCCTGGGCGAGCAGTCGCACCGCGGCATCGCGGGAGAGCGGGCCGACCTGGTGGAACGCGGCACCGCCCAGGCCGAGCCGGGTGAGCCGGCGGCGACTGGTCACCACGACCACGGCGTGCCCGGAGCCGGGGAGCAGCAGACGGACCTGCTCGGCGGTGGCGGCGTTGTCGAGCAGCACACCGATCCGGCGTTCAGCGGTGAGCGAGCGCCAGAGCGCTGCGGCCTCGGCTGTGGCGCTCGGCGCCGGTGCGACACCGAGAGCGCGCAGGAATCCTCCGAGCACCTCGGCGGGGTCGGCGGGCCCGCCGGCGGCGTGAGCGCGCAGGTCGGCATAGAACTGGCCGTCCGGAAAGCGGTCGGCGTGGCGGCGCAGCCAATGAACGGCGAGGGCGGTCTTCCCGACCCCGGCGGACCCGGTGACCACCACGGTCACCTCGCCGGCTCCGGCCTCCGGTCCCAACTCACTCTCCAGGTAGCCAAGATCTTCTTCGCGACCAATCAAGTGACGTGACGCCGAGGGAAGTTGGCGGGGAACCGGAAGCGCCGGGGCGGCGGTCGGCGACGCCGCGGTATGGCCGTACACGGTGAGGTCGCGGATCTGTCCGGCCTGGACGAAAGCCCCGGAGATCCGGGCACCGGCGGCCGAGTTGCGCACCGTGAAGGGCTGCTCGCCCATTCCGCCCAACTCGTTCACCGGCCGGCCCCGACGGGCCGACGGGGCCGAACTCCCGGCCGACCGAATCGATCCGGCTCCACTGGCTCCCCCTGCCCGCAGGACGACGGGTGACGACGGCACAGGGCAGCGAGGGCGGCCGGGTCGATCGTCGACATCGGCCAATTATCGCCGACACCGCGCACTGTCACACCTGTTCGAGCGAATCGGCGGCGCCATCAGGGAAGTTGGCCGGGTCGGCCACCATGAAGGGGCGAGCCGGACCGGCCCTTGGTGTGTGGGTACGGGGGTACGGGGTCAGGGGGTCGTCAGGGGGACGGCGGCTTCGGGGGTGAGGAGGCGGGCGGTGAGGGACTCCTGGAGGTAGAGGGCGATGGTGTCGGCGGTGTGGGAGAGGTAGCCGACCGAGACGTCCTGGCCCAGGACGAGGGTGAAGTCGCCGCCGCGGGTGGAGAGGAGCAGGGCGCCCTCGATGGCGGGGGCCCAGATCAGCTCGCCGTCCAGGAGGCGGGCGATGTGGCTGGCGATGGGGTAGCCGTGGTCGGAGGTCTCGTTGACGGCGGTGTAGGTGTCGGCGCCGAGGAGGAGGGCGTAGGGGCCGCCCACTCCGGCGAGGCGGAGGGTGGTGAGGGCGCGGCTCACGGCTTCCGGGTATTCGCGGACGTCGGCGGGGAGCGGGATGGCGGGGTTGGTGGCGGCGGCGCGGATGCCTTCGATGCCGGCGGCCGGGTAGCCGTCGAAGAGGGCGCGGTCCTCGGTGAGGGCGAGGGTGCGGGCCGCTGCCTGGACCGGCGCCCAGTCGGAGTCCCGGGAGCCGCGTTCGACGTCGTCGACGGCGGCGCGGTCGACGGTGAAGGGCACCCGGAGTTCGATCAGCGGGCGGACCTCGCGGGCGTGGGCCTGGACGCCGGGGGTGGGCGGCTCGATGGTGGTGAGGTGGCCGGTGCCGACCGCGGCGAGGGCGGGGCCGTCCGGGCCGGCCAGGTCGACGACCCGGCGGCCGGCGAGGTGGAGTTTGAAGGTCTGCCTGGCCTCCTCCTCGATCTCCTCCCAGGCCGCGGCGGAGACGGGGGCGAGCTCGCGGTGCAGGTTGTTCATGACGCGGGGGTGCCTTTCAGGCTGCCGATGGCGAGGGAGCCGTCGGTGAGGAGAGCGGCGGTGGGGAGCGCGGCAACGGGGAGAGCGGCGACGGGCGACGGGGCCGCGAGCGCGACGGGGGTGGCCAGGGCCGGGGCCGGTGGCGGGTCGGCGAGGAAGTCGGCGGTGGGGACGTGGAACAGCGTGCCGGTGACCGCGGTGGAGAAGTCGAGCAGGCGGTCGTGGGCGGCCGGGCCCCGGCCGGCGAACATGTTGCGGATCATCTCCTCGGGCACCTCGGGGTCGCGCGCGTAGCCGATGAAGTAGGTGCCGGCCTCGCCGCGCCCCGCCGGGCCCCCGTCGAGCCGGCCGAAGGGCATGTTGAACCGCAGGATCTGCCGCTCCTCGCCGTCCGGGCCGGTGACGGAGGTGAGCGCGACATGGGAGTCGGCCGGCTTGGCGGCGTCGTCGAACTCGATGTCGTCGGCCTTGCTGCGGCCGACCGCGCGTTCCTGCTGGTCGACGGTCAGGTGCTCCCAGGCGGCCAGGTCGTGCAGGTACTTCTGCACGATGACGTAGCTGCCGCCGGCGAAGTCCCGGTCCTCGTCGCCGATCAGCACGGCCTCGGCGGCCTCCCGGCCCTCCGGGTTCTCGGTGCCGTCCACGAAGCCCAGCAGGTCGCGGGCGTCGTAGTAGGAGAAGCCGTTGGTCGCGTCGACGACGGTGGCGGCGCCGGAGAGCCGCCGGGTGATCCGGCCGGCGAGCTCCCAGCAGACGTCCATCCGGGCGGCCCGGATGTGCAGGAGCAGGTCGCCGGGGGTGGCCGGGGCGCGGTGGCGGGGGCCGGCCACCTCGGGGAACGGGTGCAGGGCGGCCGGGCGGGGGCCGTCGAAGAGCCGGTCCCAGGCGTCGGAGCCGATGCCGGTGACGCAGGTGAGGCCGACGTCGGGGGCGCGGAAGGCGATGGCGTGGCGGAGGCCCGCGAGGTCGGGCAGCAGTTCGCGGACCGCGCCCTCACCACCGGGGTCGACGGTGAGGACCAGGAAGATCGCGGCGGTGGTGAGCGGGGTGAGGACCGGCTGCGGGGCCGGTGGGTCGGCGGGCCGCGGTTGCGACTGCGGCTGCGGCTGTGCCTGGGGGGACTGTGGCGGCATGGGCGGACTCCGGTCTCCGGGGCCTGATCATCCGTACGATTACACCCCGGAGCGGACATTTCGGCGCGGGCGGCGGTCCGGTCGGCCGTACGCCCCCCACCCTCGCCACGGAGCAGCGGCGAGGGTGGGGGGCGAGGGAGGAGGGGACGAGTCACGCGCGGGAGCGGCGCAGGCCGAGGGCGGTGACCAGGGCGCCGAGCGCGACCGCCGCGACCGGCACCGCCAGCGCGGCCCGCAAGCCGTCGGGGCCGCCGACGGTCAGGCTCACGGTGGTGACCGCCGAGAGCCCGAGCGCCGCGCCGAACTGGAAGGCGGTGTTGAGCAGTCCGCCGGCCAGCCCCTGCTCCTCCTCGGCGACGCCGTTGGTGGCGGCGATGGTCAGCGGCCCGTACGCGAGGGCGAAGGCCAGTCCGGTGAGGATCATGGTCGGGAACATCATCGGATACGTCCAGTCCGGCCCGACCGGCAGGAACAGCGCGTACGAGACCACCGCCAGGCAGAAGCCGCCGAGGATCACCCGGACGTTGCCGAAACGCTCCACCAGCCGGGGTGTGAGGGTCGGCGCGAGCACCGCGTCCACCCCGACCGCGAGCAGGGCGAGGCCGGTCTGCAGCGGGGACCAGCCGCGCAGGTCCTGGAGGTAGAGGGTGACGACGAACTGGAAGCCGAAGAACGAGGCCGCGAACAGCAGCGCGCCGATGTTCGCCCGCAGCAGCGGGCCGGAGCGCAGCAGGCCGAGGCGGAGCAGCGGGGCGGCCGAGCGCCGTTCGATCGCGACGAAGGCGGCCAGCAGGGCCGTGCCGCCGGCGAACAGGGCGAGGGTCGGGCCGGCGGTGGTGCCGGGTTCGCCGAGCCGCACCACGGCCTGGACCAGCAGCAGCATGGCGCCGGTGACGGTGACGGCGCCGCCCAGGTCGAAGCGCTCGCCGGGGCGTCGGACGGGCGCCTGGTCGCGTGGGAGCAGCGGCACGGCGGCGAGCAGCAGGCCGCCCGCGAGCAGCACCGGGGCGAAGAAGACCCAGCGCCAGCCGACGGCGGTGAGCAGTCCGCCGGCCACCAGGCCGAGCGAGAAGCCGGCCGCGGCGGTGCCCGCGTAGACCAGCAGTGCGCGGTTGCGGCGGGGCCCCTCGGCGAAGGCTGTGGTGATGATGGCCAGCCCTGCGGGGGTCATGAAGGCCGCCGCAAGGCCGGTGGCGAAGCGCGCCAGGATCAGCACCCAGGGGGCGCCGGCCAGGCCGCCGAGGCCGGAGCAGAGCACGAAGACGGTGAGCCAGAGGAGGAACATCCGGCGCCGTCCCAGCAGGTCGGCGGTGCGGCCACCGAGCAGCATGAAGCCGCCGTAGCCGAGCACATAGGCGCTCAGTACCCAGCTCAGCGAGCCGGTGTCCATCCCGAGGTCCGCGCGGATCGACGGGAGCGCCACGTTGAGCATGGCGACGTCGATGCCCTCCAGGAAGATCGCGCCGCAGAGGACGAGGAGGACGGCCGCCTCCCGACCGGTGAAGCGGGAGGAGCGGTCAGCAGGCGGGAAGTCAGCCGGTGGGGAGTCGGCCGGAGCGGCGGCCGGACGGCCGGTTTCGGGCACGGCTGAGGACGTGGACACAGTGGTCTCCTGGAAGTGCGCGGGGGGCGGGGAGGCCGGACGGGGCGGTTCCCGTTCGTCCGGTCGGTTCCCTCTTGTAACCATCGCCATCCTGAGGCAGCATCAGGGAGCGTGGAAGAAGGCACTTTGAAGTCACCGACGCACTGCGCGGTTACCGAGGACGACTACGACGTGCTCCAGTGGGACACCCGGGAGGACTGCGAGGTGCGGCAGATCCTCGACCGGATCGCCGACAAGTGGTCGCTGCTGGTGATCGCGCTGCTGGACCGCGGCTCGCTGCGCTTCACCGAGCTGCGGCGGGAGATCGACGGGGTCAGCCAGCGGATGCTGACCGTCACCCTGCGGCAGCTGGAGCGGGACGGCCTGGTCGAGCGGACCGTGCACGCCGTGGTGCCGCCCCGGGTCGACTACGCGCTGACGCCGCTCGGGCGGACGCTGCACGAGACCGTCCGCTCCCTGGTCACCTGGACCGAGACGCACCAGCGCGAGATCGCGACGGCCCGGGCCTCGTACGACGCACGCGTGGGGTGAGCGCACACGAAAGGGGCGGGTCCGAGGATCTCGGACCCGCCCCTGCCCCGGCCGCGCACTCACCGGCCGCGTACACGGACCGGCCTCGTACTCGGACGGGCAGCGCGCTCAGACGCGCAGCGCCGCCAACTGCTGCTCGAACGGCACCACGGCCTCCGGCTGCGCCGCACCGTCCCCGGCCGGACCGCTCGGGGCCCGGCCGGCGAGCAGTCCGGCGAGTTCTCCGGCCGCGCGGTCGATCCGGCCCGGGAGGCCGTCGGTGAGGCGGTCCCCCGTGGTGCCCCAGTCGTCGGTGGCGGCATAGACCGAGGTCGGCACCACCACCGAGCGCAGATAGGAGAACAGCGGGCGGACGGCGTGCTCCAGTGCGAGCGAGTGCCGGGCGGTGCCGCCGGTGGCGGCGATCAGCACCGGCTTGCCGGTGAGGGTGTCGGGGTCGATCACGTCGAAGAACGACTTGAACAGCCCGCTGTAGGAGGCGGCGAAGATCGGCGTCACCGCGATCAGCCCGTCCGCCCTTCCGACCGCCTCGATCGCCTCGCGCAGCGCGGGTCCGGGGAAGCCGGTGACGAAGTTGTGCGCGATGTCGGTGGCGAGGTCGCGCAGTTCGACCACCTGGACGTCCACTTCCCGCCCCTCGGCGCCGAGTTGACGGACCGTCGCATCGGCCAGCCGGTCGGCGAGCAGCCTGGTCGAGGACGGCTTGCTCAGTCCGGCGCTGATCACCACCAGTCGGTACGCGGTCACTTGGCCACCTCCACGGTCTGCTCGGTCTCCACGGTCTGCTCGGCCGTGTCGGAACCCTGCTCCCGGCGGGCGCGCTCGGCCGCGAGCCGGGTGGCGTGGGTCGGCGCCTCCGGGACGCCGGCCGGGCGGCCCTTGGCGAACTCCTCGCGCAGCACCGGCACGACCTCCTCGCCGAGCAGGTCCAGCTGCTCCAGCACGGTCTTCAGCGGCAGGCCGGCGTGGTCCATCAGGAACAGCTGGCGCTGGTAGTCGCCGAAGGTGTCGCGGAAGGCCAGGGTCTTCTCGACGACCTCCTGCGGGCTGCCGACGGTGAGCGGGGTCTCCGCGGCGAACTCCTCCAGCGACGGGCCGTGGCCGTACACCGGCGCGTTGTCGAAGTACGGGCGGAACTCCCGCACCGCGTCCTGCGAGTTCTTGCGCATGAACACCTGGCCGCCGAGGCCGACGATCGCCTGCTCGGGCGTGCCGTGCCCGTAGTGGGCGTAGCGCTCCCGGTAGAGGTTGACCAGCTTCTGGAAGTGCTCCTTGGGCCAGAAGATGTTGTTCGCGAAGAAGCCGTCACCGTAGTAGGCGGCCTGCTCGGCGATCTCCGGGCTGCGGATCGAGCCGTGCCAGACGAACGGCGGGACGCCGTCCAGCGGGCGCGGGGTCGCGGTGAAGGACTGCAGCGGGGTCCGGAAGCGGCCCGACCAGTCGACCACGTCCTCGCGCCACAGCTGGTGCAGCAGCGCGTAGTTCTCTATCGCGAGCGGGATGCCCTGGCGGATGTCCTTGCCGAACCACGGGTAGACCGGGCCGGTGTTGCCCCGGCCCATCATGAGGTCCACCCGGCCGTCGGAGAGGTGCTGGAGCACCGCGTAGTCCTCGGCGATCTTCACCGGGTCGTTGGTGGTGATCAGCGTGGTCGAGGTGGAGAGGATGATGCGCTCGGTCTGCGCGGCGATGTAGCCGAGCAGCGTGGTCGGGGAGGACGGCACGAACGGCGGGTTGTGGTGCTCGCCGGTCGCGAAGACGTCCAGGCCGACCTCCTCCGCCTTGCGCGCGATGGCCACGGTCGCCTTGATCCGCTCGTGCTCGGTCGGGGTGCGGCCGGTGGTCGGGTCGGGGGTGACATCGCCGACGGTGAAGATTCCGAACTGCATGCTGCTCACCACACTCCTGGCTGATCCCGCCGGGAAGCCGGTTCAGGATCCGATCGTCAAAGTTTCAACCACCTTAGCATCCGCCCCCTCGGGGTTATTCCCCCGAGCGCCCGGCACCCGGTCCGGGAGCGCACGGCGACCGCGCGGCAGGTCCGGGAGCAGGCTGAGCAGCCCCGCGACGGCCATCGCGACCCCGAGCCACAGCACGGAGCGCAGACCGAACGCGTCGATGGCGAGGCCGCCGAGCAGCGAGCTGAGGATGACGCCCAGCGTGATGAAGGAGTTGTGGACGGTGTTCACCAGCGGACGGGAGCCGCCGATCCGCTGGACCCGCGAGACCATCGCGGGGTTCATGGTGACCCCGACCAGGCCGACGCCCAGCAGCAGGCCGACGGCGGGCACCCGGAACTGGGCGAGGACCGCGAGGCCGGCCAGGAACACGGCGTTCAGTGCCAGGCCGGTCGCCAGCACCGGCAGCGCGTACCGGTCGGCGAGCCGGCCGACCACGGTGTTGCCGACCACGGTCGCCGCGCCGTAGGCGACGAGCAGCAGCGGGACGGAGCCGGCCGAGAAGCCGGTGAGCTCGGTCAGGATCGGGTTGACGTAGCTGAACAGCGTGAAGGTCGCGCCGATGATCAGGGTGCTGGTGACGAAGGCCAGCCACAGCCGCCGGTTGCGCAGCGCGCCCAGCTCGTCCCGGAGCGAGCCGGTGCCCTCGGCGTGGTCGGCGTCCGGGACCCCGGCGAGGGTGCACAGCGCCACCACTGCGGTGAGGACGGCCACCGCCCAGAACGCCGCGCGCCAGCCGAGGTGCTCGCCGATCACGGTGGCGAGCGGCAGGCCGAGCAGCGTGCCGAGCATGAGGCCGTTCATCAGGACGGCGATCGCCCGACCGCGGATCTCCGGGCGGGCCAGCTGGGCGCAGAGCGAGACCGCGATGCCGAAGAAGGCCTGCGCGGCGACGCCGGAGACCACCCGGGCCACCAGCATCACCGGGTAGCCGGAGGCCGTCGCGGCGAGCAGGTTGCCGACGAGGAAGATCGCGAACAGGAGCATCAGCGCGGCCCTCTGCCGCATCCGGAGCAGGGCGACGGCGAGGAACGGGCCGCCGAAGGACATCGCCACCGAGAAGGCGGTGATCAGGTAGCCGATCTGCGGGACGGTGGCATCGAGGCCCTCCGCCAGCTGGGGCATCAGCCCGGCGACGGCGAACTCGCTGGTCACCATCGCGAAGACGCCGAGGGCGAGGACGTACACGGCACGTGGCATGGGAAGGGCTCCCCCGTTGGTTTTGGATTGATCGGTACAGAATGAGGGCAAGTGCGAGCACACCCGGAGCGCACAGGCGCACCCCGGATCGGGGCACAGCGAATCAGGGGATCAGGGGATCAGGGAGTGAGGGCGTCCAGAGCAGTGGCGGCCACGGCCTCGACGGCGGCCCGGTCGGCCCCGCCCTTGGCGGCCACCCGCATGCCGCCGATCACCGCATTGACGAAACGGGCCAGTTCCTCCGGCGTCCGCCGGCCGGCGATCCCGCCCACCAGTTGCCCGGCGGCGATCGCGGCCCGCAGCGCGGCGAGCCGCACCTCCTGGTCGTGGACCAGCATCGCGTCCGCCTCCGGGTCGCGCCCGGCCAGCTCCACCACGGTGTTCACGGTCAGACAGCCGATACTGCGGCCGTCCGGGCGGTACTCGAACTCGGTCTCGACGATCCGCGCGAGCAGGACCCGGATCCGCTCCAGCGGGGGCAGCTCCGGGTCCTCCAGCAGTTCGATCTGCGGGACGGTCATCAGCTCGATGTAGCGGGCCAGCGACCGCTTGAACAGGTCGTGCTTGCTGCTGAACGTGTTGTAGATGCTGCTCCGCCCGAGGCCGGTCGCCTCGCAGAGGTCCTGCGTGGAGGTGGCCTCGTAGCCGTTCGCCCAGAACGCGTGCATCGCCGCGTCGAGCGCCCGGCCCTCGTCGAAGGTGCGCGGTCTCGCCATGGCAGCACGTTAGCCTTTTTGGACCGTTCGGTGCAATACCGGCGCGGTCGCTCCGGGGCCGGACGCGGGGAGGCCCCCGGCGGCGCGCCGTTCGCGCGCCGCCGGGGGCCTCGGGGTGGTTCCAGGTGCTTCCGAGTGCTTCCGAGTGCTTCCGGGATCAGAACTCCGGTGTCAGTACTCGGCCTTGATGTTCGCGCCGGAGAAGCCCTGCTGGCCGTAGAGGCTCACGAAGACGTAGCCGGCCGGCGGGTTGGTGATGGTCAGGGTCTCGGAGTTGTTGTTCGCGGTGGTGGACTTGGCGGTGTACGAGTTGGTGTACGCCCAGTTCGTGGCGTTGTAGTAGAGGTCGGCGTTACCGGTGCCGCCCGTGCTGGTGAGCTTCAGCTGCTTCACCCCGGCCGGGAGGTACAGGTAGAAGTGCGCGTAGTTGCCGGTGGTCGCGGAGAGGTTGCTGCGGCTGCAGTTCTTGTCCAGCTGACGCGGGTCGGCGCCGGCGCACTCCGACTGGCCCCCCACGGTGACGTCCTGCCGGGCGCTCGCGGTCGCGCCCTTGTCGTCGGTCACGGTGAGGGTGACGGTGTAGGTGCCGGCCTTGGTGTACGACTTGGTCGGGGTGGCGGTGGTGGCGGTGGTGCCGTCGCCGAAGTCCCAGGCGTAGGCGGTGATCTTGCCGTCCGAGTCGGTGGAGCGGTTGACGAAGGTGACGCCCAGCCCGCTGGTCGTGGCCGTGAAGGCGGCGGCGGGCGCCTGGTTGCCGGGCGGGTTGGTGCTGCCGGAGCAGGCACCGGCCGCGCAGGCGGTGAGCCACGTGTCGAAGTCGGCGTCGTAGCGGGTGCCGATGGTGGTCTTGAGG
>NZ_JZWY01000514.1:0-8123 GCF_000966955.1 Streptomyces sp. NRRL S-495 | reverse complement strand
GGTGCCGATGGTGGTCTTGAGGATGGTGCGGGCACCGTCCCAGTCACCGGCGCGGTACTTGGCGAGCACGGCGTCGGCGTCGGCGCGGTGCTTCTCCAGCATGTAGCGCACCGCGAGGTAGCCCCAGCGGTAGGTGCGCTCGGAGTTGGTGTTCTCGTAGGTGGTGTCGAACAGCGCGGAGAGCCTGTAGGTGTGCTGGCCCGCGGCGGAGATCGCCGCGTCGTAGTTGACCTTGCGGTACGAGTAGGAGACGTACTCGGCGAAGCCCTCGACCCACCAGATGGTCGGGGTCTTCACACCGGCGTCGAAGTCGCCGTACATGTCGAACCGGCCGTCGAGGTAGTGGGTGTACTCGTGGTTGAGGTTCCAGACCTGGAAGTCCGGGCGCGCCCACTCGGCCTCGTAGGCGAGGAAGCGCGGCTGGTTGCCGGCCTCGCTCGGATTGCCCTCCAGGTACATGCCGCCGTTGTCGGTGTTGATGCCGTAGATGGAGGCGGCGAACACCCTGTAGTCGAAGGAGCTGTGGAAGACCACGACCTCGATGGTGGTGTTCTTGTCGTCCGCGACCGGGCCGTTGTCCTTGGCCACCGAGTGGAAGTACGCGTCCTGGCCGGTCAGGCTGGAGCAGGCGGTCGCCAGCTGGGTGGAGTCCAGCGCCTGGGCGAGGATCCGGATGCTCGGGCTGCAGGTGTGGCTGACCGTCAGGACGGCCGACTTGAGCCGGGCGGCGGAGTCACAGGTGCCGTAGTACGAGCAGTTGCCCTTGTCGTAGGCGTCGGCCATCTCGGCGACGGCGGCCCACTGGTAGGCGGTGTTGCCGGTGGGCGAGGAGCGGTCGACCAGCCCCTTCAGCAGCGGGCGCACCTTGGGCTGGAGCGCCGGGTACTGCACGAAGCGGCCCAGCTCGCGGGTGGCGTTGTAGACCAGGAAGGTGTAGTCGCCGCCGAGCAGGGCGCCGTTGGCGGATGCGAAGGAGTAGAGCGCGTCGAGCACGCTCGGGTCGGCGGTCACCGCGTCGACGAAGCCGGTGGCCTGGTGGCCGCGCCACAGCACGGTGAACACGCTGTTGAGCGCGTTGCCCATGTTGGCCGGGTTGTGGGTGGCAGCGTCGTAGGCGCCCAACAGCCGCTTCACCACGGGGAGGTAGCGGACGTTCTCCTGCGCGCTGTCGATCAAGGTGATGGCCTCGCCGAGGGTTCCGGCGTTGGCGGAGGTGACGTCGCGGGAGTGCGCGCTGTTGAAGAAGCTGTCCAGCGCACCGCGGATCGAGCTCTGCAGGGCGGTGCCGTAGGTGCCCACGTCGGACGCGTGGTACCACTGCACGAAGTAGCCGGCCCGCAGGAAGAGCACCAGCTGGCCGGTGGAGGTGGAGTTGTCGCCCGGGTAGGCGGCGGCGTTGTCGCGCAGGGCGTCGGCCACCGAGACCATCTGGGCCTCGCGGAAGGCGCCGCGCGCGTCGGTGCCGACCAGGTTGAACAGGCTGTTGATGCAGCCGAGGTCGGCCGCCTTGACCGCCTTGACCAGGTCGCCACCGGTGCGACCGGTGAAGTCCGGGATGTTGCAGGGCTGTTCGGCGAGGGCCTTGGGGGCGCCCGCACCGAAGGTCTTGACGATCTCGGCCTGCCGCTGGGCCGCCGACGGGGTGTCGGAGCGATCCGGGGAGGCGGTCGAGATCGGGGCGCGGTCCCGGGCCGGGACCGGCTCGTTCTTGCCGCCCGCGTCAGGGGTGTCACCGATGGCGGGCCTCGGGGCGATCCCGGCCGGTCCGGCCGAGGTGGCGGTGGGCGAGCCGCCGCCGAACTCCGGCCGGGTCTTGGTCGTGGCCGCCTGGGCGCGCGGGGCGAACAGGCCGACCGCCACGAACAGCGCCAGGATCAGCGCCAGGAGCTTTGCGACGTGCGGCATTTGCGCTAAAGGACGGGCGATTTTCACGTGGGGGCCTCCAGGCCTTCGTCGGTCGCGTGGGGGCGCGGCCGGTGGGGGGTGAAGAGGACCGTTGCGACGCACCGTTGGGGCGGTAGCGCCGAGCACCGGTGGGGGATGTGACATGTACAATGGCATACATCACACAACCGGGGAACCCTCGAATCGGAGAATCTCCGACAACTCCCCCGCCTGCACAGGAAATTCACCGATCGACCACGGAACGACAAAGGCCGCCACAGAACGTCAAAGGCCGCCGGTCGGTCGACCGGCGGCCTTCGCGAGCGGATCACGGCCTCAACGGCCTTGCAATCCCGATCAGTTGCGAGCCAGGAGCACGGCACCCGCGGTGACGAGAGCGAGCACCACCGCGGCCGCGCCGTAGCTCAGCCGGTGCGAGCGCACCACCGGCAGGTAGCGGTCCGCGGCGTAGCGGCCGGGACCGGTCAGCGCGAGCGCCGCCGCGGCGGCGATCAGCAGGAACTCGTACTCGCTGCCGCCCTTGACGGCGAAGAAGCTGCCGCTCCAGGTGACGGCGAGGGCGTTGAGCATGGTGCCCAGGATCGCGGCGGCGGCCAGCGGGGTCAGCAGGCCGACGGCGAGCGCCAGTCCGCCGCCGGCCTCGGTGAGGCCGGCCACGACGGCCATGAACTTCGCCGCCGGGTAGCCCTTCGCCTCGAAGAACTTTCCGGTGCCGTCGATGCCGCCGCCGCCGAACCAGCCGAACAGCTTCTGGCTGCCGTGCGCGGCCATGGTCAGGCCGAGTGCCACCCGCAGCAGCAGGAGGCCGACGTCGTAGGCGTGCGGGGAGGTGGTCACCGATCCGGGGGCCGACCCGGCTGCGGCAAGGGGGGTGGTGGCGGCGGTCGTGCTCGGGCTGCTGCTCGGCATGCGCGTCTCCATCAGAAAGGGGGGGTTCGTCGATACCGGCCGAATCTGTTTGTTCAAATTCGAACCAGCTGGGGTGTGTCGACCGTACCTGGAAGTTTGAATTTGAACAACCGGCCGGACCCAGGATATTGGCGTGACCGGGTCACAAGTGGTGCGGACCGGCGTACGGAAGTGCGCGGCGGGGCACGCTCAGGACATGGCACATCGCAACGAACACCGGCGGCCGGCCGACCGGGGCACCCCGCACGCCGCGGCCCTCGCCGCCTTCACCGAACGGATCCGGCTGGTCACCCCCGACCAGTGGGACGCGCCCACCCCGTGCACCGACTGGAGTGTCCGCGATCTGGTCAACCACCTCACCGGCGAGCAGCTCTGGGTGCCCGAGCTGCTGATGGGCGCGACCATCTCCGAGGTCGGCGGCCGCTTCGACGGCGACGTCCTCGGTGACGACCCGGTCGCCGCCTGGACGGCCGCCGCGGACGCCGCCCGCGCGGCCTTCGCCGTCCCCGGCGCCACCGAGCTCACCGTCCACCTCTCCTTCGGCGACGTCCCCGGCCAGTACTACCTGGACCAGCTCACCACCGACGCCGTCGTCCACAGCTGGGACCTCGCCGAGGGCATCGGCCGGCGCACCCGGCTCCCGGAGGAGCTCGTCGACTTCGCGCTCGCCGAGTTCTCCGGCTACGGGGACCTCTCCGGCAGCGGACTGTTCGACCCGCCGCTCCCGGTGGCCGGGGACGCCGGGCCGCAGACCCGGCTGCTGGCCCTCGCCGGGCGCCGGGACCGCCCCTGAGCGGAGGGCGGCACGGGGCCGGCGGCGGCACGGGGCCCGCGGGCCGGTGGTGGCACGGGCACCGCGCGCGGGCGGGTCCGGCGGATGCCCCGGTTGCCCGGGCGGAGCCGGATACTGGAGGTGTCGGGGGGCGCACCGGACGTCGACGGAGAAGAGGCGGGCGCGCCATGAGCCGCAGGCCGGACATCCTGGGTGAGTTCACCGCGGAGCACCGCGCGGTGGAGGACCTGCTCGTCCGGATCGAGGCCGGCCGGGCCGAGGACCGGGCGCCCGGAGAGCTGCTGGACCGGCTCACCGACCTACTGCTCAGCCACTGCGCGGCCGAGGAGGAACACCTCTTCCCGGTCGTCCAGCACGATGTGCCGGACGGTGGCGCGGTGGTGTTCCGGTGCATCCACGACCACCTCGCGATCGGCCAGTACCTCGCCGACCTCCAGGCCCTCCCCTCCGGCGACCCGGCGCTGGGCACCCTGCTGAACGGGCTCACCGAGCTGCTGCGGCGGCACCTGGCGACCGAGGAGAAGCAGCTCTTCACCGCCGCCCGCAAGGCTCTGCCGGCCGCCGAGCGGGCGGCGCTCGGCGAACGGCTGCGGGCCGAGCGGGCGGAGATCGCCGGGGCCGGGCCGTAGTGCGGGAGTCCGGCGGCTGGCGGGTCGAGGGCCGGGTCGGTGGGCCGGGGGCCGGGGCTGGCGGGCCGGGGGTCAGGGGGCGCGGTCAGGGCTTGGTGCTGATCACCGCGAAGCGGCCGCCCTCCGGGTCCTGCAACCGGGCCACCCGCCCGTACGGCGAGTCGAAGGCCGGACCGAGCACGCTGCCGCCGAGCCGCTCCGCCCGGACCAGCGCCTGGTCGGTGTCCGGTACGGAGAAGGACACCTCCCAGTGCGGGGTCAGCCCCGTCGGGCCGCCCGCCTGCTCCCGGGCCAGCGCGGCGACGCTGTGCCCCTCCGCCCGCAGCACCACCCGGTCGTGCTCCCAGCGGACCTCGAACCGCTCCGGGTCGCGGCCGTCCCAGCGGAACACCTCGCCGTAGAAGAGCGCTGCCGCGAACGGGTCCGGGGTGCGCAGCTCGATCCAGACCGGGGCGCCCAGCAGGTCCAGCCGCCGGGCGCGGCCCGGCGGGCCCTCCCAGATGCCGAACACCGCACCCGCCGGGTCGGCCGCGAACGCCAGCCGGCCGGCGTCGAAGGACAGCGGACCGACCGCGAGGGTCGCCCCGCGCTCGCGCACCGCGTCGGCGGCCGCGTCGGCACTCTCGGTGCCGAAGTAACTGGTCCAGGCGACGGGCATGTCCCAGCCGCCGCCCGCCACGCCGAGCCCGGCCACCGCCTCGCCGCCGACCACCGCGTGCTCGTACCGGCCGAAGCGGTCCGGTCCCGGCTCGAACTCCCAGCCCAGCAGCGGCCCGTAGAAAGCCTTGGCGGCGTCGAGATCGCGGGCCATCAGGCTCACCCAGCACGGGACGGCCGCCACACAGCGCACCTCGGCCGTCGTCGCATCGCTGCCCATCGCGCACCACCTCCGAGATCCCGGCCGCCGGGCCCCTCCCGACTCCCACGGCCGTCCGGCCGTCCGGGCGGGTTCAGCCTAGGACGTGTCCGACAATTCGTGCCGCATCAGCGCGCGGGGGTGGGTGTGGGGCCGGTGAGGTGGTGGTGAGGGTCGCGGGAGAGCGCTCCGTCCGGGCGCGCGCCCGGTGGGAGGCACGCCCCCGGACTGGCCCTGCGGCGCGGTACGACCGCGCGCCCGTCCGTGGCCGTTCGGATTCGGAGGGTGGCCAGCGGGGCCGACCGGGTGCTGCGGCGCCATGTCGCCCGAACGGGTGACACCGGGGGCGGTGGCCGGGCGGACCGGGGCCCGTCGGGTCAACTCCCGTTGCGGGCAGCGGGTTCGAACCTGGCGATCAGGTGCAGCCGGTCTCCGTCGGCGGAGTCCGCGCTGTCGGTGGGCCGGTCGCCCTCCGTCCAGGGCGGTTCGGTGCGCGGGCCGGGCCGGTCGTACAGGCCGAGGACGGTGAAGCCGTGCCGGGCGAGCAGGTGGCGCAGTTCCTGGGGAAAGAGCAGCCGCCAGGCGGAGTGCTGCTCGAACGGAGGCGAGCCGTCGTCCCCGGCCCAGCTCCGGGTGCGGCGCAGGAGCTGGGCGGCGTGGTCGATCCACAGCACGGTGCGCGAGGTGAGGGTGCCGCCCTCGTGGGTGACGCTGTCCAGCCTCGGCGCGTCGAGGAGTTCGGTGCGGCCGAGGAAGAAGGCGCCGTTGCGCATCTCGGCGACCAGCAGACCGCCGGGGCGCAGATGGTGGCGGAGCCGGCCGAAGCAGGCGTCGAGGTCCTCGTTGGTGTGGCAGTGGAGCAGTGCGCTGTCCAGGCAGAGCACCGCGTCGAACCGCCCAGGAAGCGTGAAGTCCCGTATGTCGCCGACGTGGTAGGCCGGTCCGGGGTGCCGGGAGCGGGCGTGGGCGATCATCGCCTCGGAGCTGTCCAGACCGGTGACGGTGCGGCCGGCGACGCGGTGCAGCCACCCCGCGTCCCGCCCGGTGCCGCAGCCGAGGTCCAGCACCTCGGGCCCGGCGCCGTGGGCGGCCAGCGTCGCCTCGGCCCACCGGGCGGCGGTGGACTCCGGGTCGGGGAAGCGGAGTTCGTAGAGCTCGGGGCGGTCGGTGAGCAGGTTCCGGTGGGCCTCGGCCGGGGTCGGCGGGGCGGGACGGCCGTTCATCGGGCCCCGCAGGGGGCGGGGAGGGCGGAGTCGGGGCGAGCGGGAGCGGGCAGCACGCCGAGGCCGGCCCGGTCCGGGGTGCGGACGGTGCCGTCGGCGCCGCCGATGCCCTGCCAGGGGTCGTGGGCGAGCAGCAGATGGCCGTCGAGGTCGAGCCAGCGGGCCCGGTCGGCGAGGTGGACGGCGGGCGCGATGCCCAGCGAACTCGCCACCAGGCAGCCGAGCATCAGCTCGGTGCCGCTGCCGCGCAGGGCCTCGGCGATGCGCAGCACCTGGTGGACGCCGCCGCACTTGGCGAGCTTGAGGTTGACACCATGGACCCGCCCGGCGAGCCGGCACGCGTCCTCGTGGTCGACGGCGTCCTCGTCGGCGATCACCGGGATCGGCGAGCGCTCGGCGACGGCGGCGAGCGCGTCGGGGTCGCCCGCAGCCGGAGGGCCTCGGCCGGGGTCCAGGCGCCGTTGGGGTCGAGCAGCAGCCGGGCTCCGGGCGCGGCCTCGTGGACGGCCCGGACCCGGATCAGGTCGAGGCCGGGGTCGGCGCTGCCGGCCTTGATCTTGAGCACGGTGAAGCCCGCGTCGGCGAGCCTGGCGGCCTGGACGGCGGCGCGGGCGGGCGGCTCGATGCCGATGGTGCGGGCGGTGACGGCGGCGACCGGGTCGGCCCGGCCGAGGAGGCGGTGGACGGGTTCGCCGGCCCGTTTGCCGACCAGGTCCAGCAGGGCGGCCTCGACGGCGGCCAGCACACCGGCCGGCAGCGGTGCGAACGGCGCCGCGCCGGAACAGAGCTCGGCAAGTGCCTGTTCGGGATCCTGATGACGCTCCAACGCGGGCCGCAGGAGGGCGAGTTCGTGGTGGATCCGGTGAGTGGGCAGGCCCAGGTGGACGCTGCTGACCACCTCGCCGTGGCCGGTCAGCCCGCCGTGGCCGAGGGCCAGTCGGACGGCGTCCCGCTCGGTGGTCACCGAGCGGGAGATGCGCAGCGGTGTGGCCAGACGGAGCCGTACCGTGCGGAGGTCGACCCTCATCGGTCCTCCTCGGTGCGGGCGGGCCCGGCGGCGGCCGGGACGGTGACGGCTACGGGGGCGGGGACAGTGGCGGGGGCGGGCGCCGTCCGGCCGGTGCGGCAGCGGGCCCAGCCGGTGACCTCGACGGCCGCCGGGTGCGGGATCTCGACCGGGCGCGGCGCGGCCCGCTCGGCGTCCAGGCCGTGCCGCCGGCAGAACGCGTCGTCGTACACCGTGCCGAGGTAGCGGTGCGGGCCGTCGGGGAAGACGGTGGCGACGGCGGCGCCCGGATGGACCCGGGCGGCCCAGGCCGCGACCAGGGCGACCGCGCCGGTGGACCAGCCGCCGCTGACGAAGGCGCCCCGGGCCAGCCGGCGGCAGGCGTCCACCGCCTCGGCGGGACCGACCCAGTGCACCTCGTCGAAGGCCTGGTGGGCGACGTTGCGCGGATGGATCGAGCTGCCCAGGCCGCGCATCAGCCGGGGCCGGGCGGGCTGGCCGAAGATGGTGGAGCCGACCGAGTCGACGCCGATGATCCGCAGCCGGGGCCAGTGCCGACGCAGGGCCTCGGCGAGTCCCGCGCTGTGCCCGCCGGTGCCGACACTGCACACCAGCACGTCGAGCCGGTCGAGCTCGGTGGTGATCTCCTGGGCCATCGCCAGGTAACCGGCCGCGTTGTCGGGGTTGTTGTACTGGTCGGGCCAGTAGGCGTCGGGCAGCAGGTCCAGCACGGCGCGCAGCCGGGCGAGCCGGGCCGCCTGCCAGCCGCCGTGCCGGGCCGGCCGCTCGACCAGTTCCAGCC
>NZ_JZWY01000513.1:0-11179 GCF_000966955.1 Streptomyces sp. NRRL S-495 | reverse complement strand
GTTCCAGCCTGGCCCCGTAGGCGCGCAGCAACTGCCGCATGGACGTTTCGAGTTCGCTGTCGCCGACCAGCACGACCGGGTGCCCGAGAGCCTGCCCGGCGAAGGCCAGACCGACCCCCATGGTGCCCGAGGTGGACTCCACCACCGTGGCGCCGGGGCGGAGTTCACCGCGTGCGTGGGCACCGCGCAGCATGGCGACGGCCGAGCGGGCCTTCATGCCGCCCGCGCCCAGCCCCTCCAGCTTGGCCCAGAAGCCGGGGTGCGGGTGCGGCAGTGGGGTGGTGATCCGGGCCAGCGGGGTGCCGCCGAGCAGCGGCAGCAGGTCCGGATTGCCCAGCGCCGCACCGGGGTCGAGCAGGGCGGTCACCGCGACGCACCCCCTCGGCCCGCCCGGCCGCCGTAGAGGTGGAGCACGGTGGGGCCGCCGTCGAGCCAGAAAAAGGGGTAGGGCTCGGCGCTGACGGCGGTCACCCCGTCCCCCAGCAGCCGGGGCAGCACCGCGCTGCCGGTCTGGGCGAACAGCACCAGGGGCTTGCCGGTGGTGCGGGCGTGCGCGAGCAGCGGATCGAGCGAGCCGTTGCCCAGGGTCATGCCGGAGGCGAGCACGGCGTCGCAGGCGTCGAGGTGGGCGAGGGCGTCGGTGCGCACCGGCTCGTCCCACTCGGTCGCGCCGCCCTTGAGGTCGCACGGGACGTACCCGATTCCGCGCGAACGGAGCTGCTCCAGCAGCGAGTTGACGACACCGACGACCAGCACCCGGCGGACGTCGGCGAGCGGCAGCAGCCCCACCCCAGCCCCACCACAGCGGCGGCGCGGGCGCGGGACTTCGCCAGCGAGGAGCCCGCCGGCAACGGGACCGGGCGGGCACCCTCGGCCGGTCCGTGCGGGCGGCAGTGGCCCAGGTAGGCGTCCAGCGCGGCGACCCGGACGGCGGCGCGGGGATGGTCGAGCAGCTCGTCGACGGTGGCGCCGACGCAGTCGGTGAGGGTGTCGGCGGGGAGTTCGCCCGGTTCGACGGCGCAGGAGCCGACGGCGGCGCCGAGCCGCAGGCTGAGCACCTCGTTGCGGTAGCCGCGGGCGCGGCCGTCGTGCCGGACGGCCTGGGCGGTGGTGAAGGCGAGCGCGATCCGCAGGGAGGCCGGGTCGGGCCCGTACGCCCCCGTACGGGCCCGCCCGGTGATCAGGTCGAGCGCGAAGGTACCGGCGCTCGGGGGGACACCGGCGCCCGCGGTGGCGAGGGTGCCGGTGGTGGCGAGGGTGTCGGTGGTGGCGACGGGGGCGCTCATGCGGGCACCCCGGCGGATACGGCCCCGAGGGCGCCGACGTCCTCGACGCCCTCGACAGCGTCCTCGACGGAGTCCTCGATGGCGTCCTCGACGACCGCTTCGGCCCCTGCGGCCGCCGTGAGGCGCGGGGTGAGCCCGGCCAGCAGCCGCTCGGCGGCGCCGCGCGCTCCGGCCCCGCCGCTGTCGGCGGTCATGACGTGCCCGAGGTACTCGTTGTTGCTGGTCGCCGGCCGGACCTCGCGGCCCGCCCCGGCGAGCGCGAGTTCGACCACGGCCGGGTCGCGCCGCACCGCCTCCTCGCCGTCGAAGCCGTCCAGCAGTCCGGCCTGCCCGCCCTCGGGGACGAGGAAGGCGATCGCCGCGCTGGTGACCCCGGTCGGGTGGACGTCCAGGTCGGGCCGGCGGCCGAGGGCCACGTCGACGGCGGCGGCCGCCAGGTCGACCCCGGTGACCCGCCGGACCAGCTCGGTGATCCGGTTCCCGGCCGGTCGCGGGTTGACCTCGACCACGCGGGGCCCGGCCGGGGTCAGCTTGATCTCGGTGTGCGCGACGACCTGGTCGAGCCCGAGCGCGGCCAGTGCGGCGAGGGCCGTGTCGGCGGCGGCCCTGGCCTCGACCGGATCCAGGGCGGCCGGGAACATGTGCCCGGTCTCGACGAACGCGGGCGCCCCGCCGATGCTCTTGTCGGTGATCCCGACGACGTGCGCGGCGCCGCCCGCCGAGACCGTCTCGACGCTGACCTCGGGCCCGGTGAGCAGTTCCTCCAGCAGCACCACCGGCTCCCGGCGCTGGCCGCGCGCATTGGCCGGGAACGCCTCCAGGGCCCGGACCGCCACCAGGAGTTCGGTCTCGTCGACGACCTCCCGGACGAACATCCCGGCGCACAGGTCGACCGGCTTGACCACCAGCGGGTAGCCGATCGCCCGGGCGGCGACCCGCGCCTGCTCGCGGTCGGCGCAGAGCGCGTACGCGGGCCCCGGGACGCCGGCCTCGGCGAGCACCCGGCGGGTGAGGTCCTTGCGGCAGGCGGCCGCGACCGCGCCGGGGTCGGCCCCGGGCAGGCCGAGCCGGTGGGCCACCCGGGCGACCTGGGGGAGGTAGTAGTCGCAGGAGGAGAGCACCCCGTCGAAGCCGAGCAGCCCGTGCAGCCGTTCGGCGTACGGGAGCAGTACGGCCGCGTCATTGGTGTCGACGGTGAGGATGTTCTCCGCCGCGAGCAGCGGGTGCGGGCCGTCGACGGGGGCGGCGCGCAGGTAGTGGTGCAGGTCGCGGGTGAGGAAGGTGAAGCGGTGGCCGCTCTCCCCCAGCGCCCTCGGCAGCAACCTGCTCATGGAGCCGACCCAGCTCTCGATCACCAGCAGATGCGCCACGGTTCTCCCCTTCGACGGACTCGACGATCGGCGGACAGGCAGGACCGTAACGGGATTCGTTTTCATTTTCAACACGCCGGACCGCGCGTCCGCCAACGCGTCAGATGAAAGTGGTTTTCATGTACTCTGACCACCACCCTCCCGCCCCACCTCCGGTCGGAGTATCTGATGCAGCGTCAACTCCCTTATGTGATCCGCCATGCCCTGCCGCAGGACGTACCCGGGGCGCGCCGTTTGATCCTCGACACCTTCTACCGCGAGTTCGGCTACGGCTACGTGCCCGACTGGCACGCCGATGTGGTCGACCTCCAGGGGCACTACCTGGACCACCCCCGGCACGCCCTGCTGGTCGCCGTCCACGGCGAGGAGGTGGTCGCCACCACCGCACTGCACTCCACCGGACCGGTCCACCCGCCGCACCCGCGCGAGGTCGCCGAGCGCTACCCCTCGGGGACCACCGCCCAGCTGGTCCGGGTGTACGTCCGGGCGGAGCACCGGCGGCACGGCCTGGCCCGCGAACTCGTCCACCGCGCCCGCGCGTTCGCCGCCGCGGAGGGCGGCTACCGGCGGCTCTACCTGCACACCAACACGGAGATCCCGGGCGCCGAGCCGTTCTGGCGCAGCCTCGCCGAGGAGGTCCACGACGCCCGCCCGAGCGGCGAGCACGGCCCCGGCGTGGCCACCGTCCACTTCGAGATCCCGCTGCACCGACCCGCCCGCACCGGGCCGGGCGCCGACCCCCGAGTCACCGCCGGGCCGGCCCGGGCCTCGGTCGGGTGACCTCTCCGGAGCACCCGTGGCGTCAGCACGGCCGGCGATGGCGGCGCGGCCGATGGTGACGGTGACGGGACACCCGAAGCACGGACCGTAGTGTGACCCAGGTCACACAGAAGCGTGAAATTTCCGGGGAGCGATTCCCCGTTTAGCCCTTCGTAGGACTAAGCGGGGAGTTTCTCCCCGGAACTTGTAAGCTTCGGGAGGAGCAAAGCCGTGAGCACCGCCGCCACCCGGCCGACACCGACCACGGAACCGGCCCGCACGCCCCGACTGCGTGCGGACGCCAGCCGTAACCGTGAGCGGATCGTGCTGGCGGCCCGGGACGCGTTCGTCGAGCACGGCGCCGAGGCGCCGCTGGACGAAATTGCCAAGCGGGCAGGCGTCGGAAACGCTACGCTCTACCGGAACTTCCCCACTAGGGCGGCACTGATCCGCGAGGTGGCCCTGCTCGTCAAGAACCGCATCGTGGCGATCGCCGAGCGGGCCGCCACCGAGGCTGCCGGCCCGTTCGACGCCCTGGAGCGGTTCGCCCACGAGACGGTCGACGAGAAGGTCGGCGCGCTCTGCCCGATGCTCACCAACCGGGTCGACCTGAACGATCCGGACCTGGCGGAGGCACGCGAGCGCCTGATGGCGGTCGTCGGCGATCTGCTGGAGCGAGCGAAGGCGGCGGGCGAGATCCGTCCGGACGTCGCCCACGGTGACCTGTTCATCGCGCTCAGCCAGCTGACCCGCCCGTTGCCGGGCACCTCGTGCCACATCCTGGAGGGATTCGTCCACCGGCACCTGCAACTGTTCCTGGACGGCATGCGGGCGCCCGCCCGTTCGACACTGCCCGGCCGGGCCGCGACCTTCGAGGACTTCCACGGCGACCACTGATCCGACGCGTCCGCCGCTGTTCTTCTCCCCTTAACCCGTTGTCCCTTGCACTGCCCCGCACGTCTTCCGCACACCTCGCACCGTGAAGTGAGTACCGCCATGTCAAAAACCGATGCCCTGCCCGCCGTTCAGCCTGATCCAAGGCGCTGGAAGGCCCTGATATTCATCGGCCTCGCGCAGCTGATGGTCGTCCTGGACGCCACCATCGTGAACATCGCGCTGCCGTCCGCCCAGAAGGACCTCGGCATCACCGACGGCAACCGCCAGTGGGTGATCACCGCGTACGCGCTGGCCTTCGGCGGGCTGCTGCTGTTCGGTGGCCGGGTGGCCGACCTGTGGGGGCGCAAGCGCACCTTCATCGTCGGTCTGACCGGCTTCGCGCTGGCCTCCGCGCTCGGCGGCGCCGCCGCCAACACCGCGATGCTGCTCGGCGCCCGCGCCCTCCAGGGTGTCTTCGGCGCCCTGCTCGCCCCGGCCGCGCTCTCGCTGCTGGCGGTCATGTTCACCGAGGCCAAGGAGCGCGCCAAGGCGTTCGGCATCTACGGCGCGATCGCCGGTGGTGGCGGTGCGATCGGTCTGATCCTCGGCGGCCTGCTCACCGAGTACATGAACTGGCGCTGGACCTTCTTCGTCAACATCCCGTTCGCCGTGGTCGCCGCCGTCGGCGCCGTCATGGTGATCCGCGAGCCCGCCGAGGGCCGCAACCGCAACCGGCTCGACGTGCCCGGCGTGCTGCTGGTCACCACCGGCCTGGTCGCGCTGGTCTACGGCTTCACCCGGGCCGAGTCGGACGGCTGGAGCTCGGGCGTGACGATCGGCCTGTTCATCGGCGCCGCCCTGCTGCTGGCCGCGTTCGTCCTGGTCGAGAGCAAGGTCAAGGCGCCGCTGCTGCCGCTGCGCGTCGTGCTGGACCGCAACCGCGGCGGGGTCTACCTGTCGCTGGGCCTGGCCGTGATCGGCATGTTCGGTCTCTTCCTCTTCCTGACCTACTACCTGCAGATCGTGCTCAACTACAGCCCGGTGCTGACCGGCGTGGCCTTCCTGCCGATGGTGGCGGGCATGATCACCGGCTCCACCCAGATCGGCGCCCGCCTGATGACCCGCGTCCCGGCGCGGTACCTGATGGCGCCCGGCTTCCTGCTGGCCGCGGTCGGCATGCTGATCCTGACCCAGATCGACCTGGACACCTCCTACCCGGCGCTGATCCTGCCCGGTCTGGTCCTGATGGGCCTCGGCATGGGCACCGCGTTCATGCCGGCGATGAGCCTCGCCACGCACGGCGTCCAGCCGCGCGACGCGGGCGTGGCCTCCGCCATGGTCAACACCTCGCAGCAGGTCGGCGGCGCCATCGGCACCGCGCTGCTGAACACCATCGCGGCCAGCGCCACCACCACCTGGCTGGCGGCCCACGCGGGCGAGGCCACCAACCCGGCCGCCGCGAAGGCGGTGCAGTTCGGGGGCATGGTGCACGGCTTCTCGACCGCGATCTGGTGGTCCTTCGGGATCCTGGCCCTGGCGGCCGTGCTGGCCTTCGTCCTGATCAACGCCGGTCGCCCCGGGACGGGCGGCGCCGGCGAGGGCTCGGGCGCGGGTGCGGTGGACGCCAACGAGGTGCCGGTGCTGGTGCACTGACCCTCGCGGGGTAACGCGACGGTGCGAGGCGGCCCGTCCGGTGTCTTCAGGACACCGGGCGGGCCGCTCGCCGTTTCGGGGGGTGGCCGCTTATTCGGGGGGTGGTCGTTTCCGGGGGGCGCCGCTTTTCGGGGGGCGGTCGTTTCGGGGGTGGTCGGCACTGCCCGGGTTCTGCCGGTCACCCGGCGGCATCGCCCACGCCTACGCCGTCCGGGTGGGATTCCCCGGCGCACACCCCCGCTCGCGCCCGCGGAACCGCACCGGTTCACCGTTTTCGAGCGGTCCCGAGCCCTCGAAACGGCGGCCGCCCTGGACGACAATGGAGTGGCCCACCCGGCCGGGGTCCTTGACCGGACCCGTGCCAGCCTGTCCCGTGGGTCGTACGGCGGGGCACCCGGACCGCCGGGCCCACCGCGGAGCACCGCACCGCCTGCGAGCAGCACGCCCCTGTGGAGCGCCACGGGAGCACCGGTCGCCCCGACCGCGACCGCCCGCCGGACCGGAGAGGGAGGACACCGTGCACGACCGTACCGACCAGCTCGCCGACAGCAGATACCTCCTGCTCACCTCCTACGGCGAGGACGGCCGCCAGGTCCACTCGCAGAGCTGGGTCGTCGCCGACGGCACGGCGCTCGGCATCTGGACCCCCGCCCACTCCGGCGAGGCCGAACGGATCCGCCGCCACCCCAAGGTGCTGGTCGGCCCCTGCGACGCGCACGGCCGCCCGACCGGGGCGCAGCTCCCGGCCCGTGCCGCCGTCTGCGACCAGGACGCCACCGCCCGCTACCGCGCGTCGCTGATCAACAAGTACGGCCTGTCGGCCTTCGTGGCCCTGGCCCGCAGCCGGATGCGGCTCGGGCTGGCCGGGACGGTCGGGATCCGGATCACGCTCAACGAGCTGGAGCAGCGGCTGATCGGGCCCGAGTGGCAGGTGCCGACCACGTACTGCCCGAACTGACGCCCCACGGGGCCGGCGAGGGCGAGGCGGGTCAGGCGAGGCCATTCTCCGGGGCGCGGGCGAGGTCCCCCGGCTCGCAGGCCTCCTCGCCGGTCCCGGCGTGCACCACCTTGACCGCGCGGCCCGGCCCGCCCGGCACCACCCGCTGCTCCTTCCCGCACCTCGGACAGATCAGCGGGATGCGCGACCGGTGGGAGGTCGGGCTCGTGGCTCCCTCCGACGGCGTCACGACAGCGGGTGGGTCGGGATCGGGCTGACCTGCTGGATCTCACCGTGGGCCTTGGTGAGCAACTGCGAGGCGAGGTCGTTGAGTGCCCGTGCGGCGGCGATCTCCTCGCCGACCCTGAGCTGTTCCGGATCCGACGGGTGACGGCTGGTGTAGCCGTGCGCGCGCAGCTCCGATCCGTCGCCCAGCCGCAGCAGGGCGGCGGCCGCCGTTCGCGGCCCCTCCTCGCGGAACTCCATCTCGATGTGCCAACCGACAAGAGTCTGCATGGCGGATCACCTCCGGCGGTCGCTCCTGGTCCGGTCACCCCTCCTACTCCTCCAGGGTGCGCCGTACCCCTCGGGAACACCAGGGCAGGCGGCGCCGGCTGCCCGGAAACTGGAACTTGAACACGTTCAATGCCCCGCGTAGAGTCGGCGCGCAAGGGAAGTTTGAACGCGTTCAAGGAGATCCGGGCCACCATGGGCAGAGGCACCACCGAACTGGTCGACCTGCTGGTCCTGCTCGGCATGGGCGCGGTGGTCCCGCTCGGCCTCGCACTCATCGACGAACCGGGACTCGCCCGGCTGCGCCGCCTCTGGCCGCTCGCCGCCGTCCCCGGCGCACTCTCGCTGTGGCTGCCACGAGGCCCGCTCGCCACCGGCGCCGCCGCCTGCTACGCCCTCGGCACCCTCGCCGTCGCCGCCCACGCCCCGCTCCGGCTGGCCCGCACCCGCTCCCTCGCCCCGGCCGAGATCGCCGTCCTCACCGCGCTGGCCATGCCCTCGGTCGCCGGACTCGCCCTGGTCGCGGAGCGCGCCGGGTACGAGCTGTTCGGCTTCGACCTCGACATCCTCGCCCTGACCGTCCCGCACTTCCACTACGCCGGATTCACCGCCGCCCTCGTCGCCGGACTCGTCTGCCGTGCCGTCCCCGGCCGCCCCGCCGCCCGGTGGGCCGCGCTCAGTGTCCCGACCGGGACCCTGCTGGTGCTCGGCGGCTACTTCGTCGGGGACTGGGCCGAACTCGTCGGCGCCGCCGTCCTCACCGTCGGCATGTGGCTGGTCGGCCTGCTCACCTGGCGCGACCTGCGGCCCCGGGCCGAGGACCGGAGCGGCGCTCCCCGGTTCACCGGCACGCCCGTGCTGCTCGGCGTCTCGGCGGCCGTCCTCGCCGTCACCATGCTGCTCGCGCTGTGGTGGGCCCTCGGCGAAGCCTCCGGCATCCCCCATCCCACCCTCGGCTGGATGGCCGCCACCCACGGCGTCGGCAACGCGCTCGGCTTCGCGCTCTGCTCGCTGCTCGCCTGGCGCCGCCTGGCCCTCGCCCCGACCCCGCCGATCCCGCCGATCTCGCCGATCTCACCGATCTCACCGATCCCGCAGGAGACCCTCCGATGAACGCCGCCGCACCGCTGGACGACCTCAACTACCCCGAGGTCGGCGCCAGCACCCGCCTCGACGCCCCACTCCCCGGCGGCTACAACCACCTCCGCCACCGCGCCCTGCTCGGCCACGGCCGCGCCGCCCTCGACGCCGCCGGGACCGCCGTGCTGGGCTGGCGGATGCACCGGGCGGCCGGCGTCCGGATCACCACCGACGCCGAGCGGGCCGCGCGCGGCGTCGCGGTCCAGTGCGCCATCGGCATCGGCCCGCTCCGGGCCGGCGCCCCGTGCCGGGTGGTCTGGAGCACCACCGACGGGGAGCGCGACCGCTACGGCTTCACCTACGGCACCCGCCGAGGGCACCTCGCGGTGGGCGAGGAAACCTTCGTCGTGGAACTGGAGCCGGACGGGGCGGTCTGGTTCACCGTGAACGCCTTCAGCCGCCCGCAACGCTGGTACGCCCGCCTCGCCGGCCCCCTCCTCCCCCTCGCCCAACACCCCCCTCGCCCAACCCCTCTTCGCCCGCCGCTGCGCCCGCGCCCTCACCCACCTCGCCACCCGGGCGACCCGGTAGGCCGAGGAGTGGGAAGTCGGCGACGTCGACTTCCCACTCCACACCGATCACCGTCCCAGCGCACACCGAGCAGGGCAGCGGCATCGCGCGCCGTTGACGAGGAGCGGGAGTGGGAAGTCGGCCTCACCGACTTCCCACCGGAGGCAAGCCGAAGCCCCAGGAAGGGGACGAGCGCCGGGTGGGTGCAGGAAGTCGGCGGGGCGACCTCCCGCGCGGGTGGGCGAAGGCGCGCAGGAAGTCGGCGGGGGGCGACTTCCTGTGGCGGGGGGTGGAGGTCAGGGGGCGTGAGTGGGGATGGTGAGGAGGAGGGTGTCGGTGTCGAGGGTGCGGATTTCGAAGCGGTCGATGGTGGTGGGTGGGAGGGCGGTGCCGCCGGTGGTGTGGAGGGCGGCGGTGGTGTAGCCGGTGGCGGGGACGCTCCAGGTGGTCACCGTCTGCCGGTCGCCCGCGGCGGAGACGGCGACCAGGTCGCAGGTGAGCGGGCCGGGGACGCCGGAGAGTTCGAGGGTGACCCGGCTGCCCCAGGGTGCGGCGTCGACGCCGACGACGGCGTGGGCGCCGGTCGCGGGGTCCGTCGCGGTGAAGTGGTGGGCGGCGGCCGTGGCGACCACCGCGGGCGGGGAGTCGGCGGTGATGACGGCGGCGGTCACCGCGGGTCCGGCCAGTGCTACGACGGCGGCCGCGACGACCAGTGCCAGCCGCCGGACCCGGCTCCGGCGGCGGACCGCCCCGGCCTCCGCCACCAGCCGGTCGAGCAGCGCCGGGTCCGGCTCCGGCAGCGGGTCGGCCGGGTCGCCGTCGGCCGCGTACTCGGCCAGCAGGGTTCCGACGGGGGTGAGTTCGGCCAGTTGCCGGGCGCACTGCGGACAGCCGGCGGCCAGATGGGCGTCGAAGGCGGCGCGTTCGGCCGGGTCCAGTACGCCGAGGACGTAGCCGGCGACGTCGAGGTGCACGGACGGTTCGTGGCCGGGCTCGTGCGGTGTCACGGTGTCACGCCCCGTTCCTCCAGCGCGAGCCTGAGCGCGCGCAGCGCGTAGTACAGCCGCGAGCGCACGGTGCCTGCGGGGATGCCGAGTTCGGCGGCCGCTTCGGTGGCGGTCAGGCCCTTGAAGTAGGTCTCCACGACGACCTCCCGGTGCGCGGGCGAGAGGTCGCCGAGGGCGTCGGCGACCGTCATCATCCGCAGTGCGCGGTCGAGTTCGTCCGCGGCGGGCAGCAACTCCAGTGGCGCCGCGTCCACTTCGCGCGGTCGGGCGAGCGCGGCGCGGTGTCCGTCGATGACGATCCGCCGCGCGACGGTGGCGAGCCAGGGGCGCAGCGACGCGGTCGCCGGGTCGAGCCGGTGGAGGTTGCGCCAGGCCCGCAGCAGGGTCTCCTGCACGACGTCCTCGGCGCGTTGGCGGTCCCCGGCGACGAGGTGGAGCACGAAGCCCAGCAGGGGCCCGGCGTGCTCGCGGTAGAGGGCGCGCATCAGCTCCTCGTCCGGTGCCGACGCGCTCCGCGCGGCCGGGCGGCCGCCACCGGGAGGCTCCTCGGTCACCATCACATCCTTGCGCACCCGTGCCTCCGGGTCGAGTGTGGGCGGCGGCCCGTCGGGCCCGTCGGGCTCAGTAACCGGAGCCGCCCGAGCCGGCGGCGGCCCGGTCGCCGGCGGGGGTCACCGCGAACCAGACGCCCTGAACGCCCTGGCCCTTGGTGTCGCCGGGGTTCCGGTCGGGGGCGTAGCGGTAGAGCGGCCAGCCGGCGAGGGTGAGCTGCTTGCTGCCGTCGGCCCGGGTGACGGTGCCGACGAGTTTCGCGTCGACGCCGTTGACGGTGACCGCCGTGCCGTCGGCCGGGGCCGCGGCCGGGGGCCAGAGCGCGGCGCAGTCGCCGGCGCAGGTGGCGGTGGGCGGTGTGGCGCTGTCCTTGTCGAAGCGGTAGAGGGTGAAGCCCGCGCTGTCGGTGACGACGGTGCCGAGCCGGGCGTCGGTCGTGGTCCGCAGGGTGGCGGCGGACATTCCCGGTACGGCGGGGGCGGAGGAGGACGCGGGCGGGCTGGCGGGCGGCGAGCCGCCGGAGGAGGCGGACGAGCCGCAGCCCGCGACGAGGGCGGCGGCGGCCAGCCCGGCGGC
>NZ_JZWY01000504.1:0-4605 GCF_000966955.1 Streptomyces sp. NRRL S-495 | reverse complement strand
AGCTTCGCCAGCGCCAGCGGGCCCCACCACGAGCGCGGCACCCCGTACTCCACCAGCGGCTGGGTCACGAACTCCGCCCGCCGCGCGAGCGAGACACCCGAGAACCCGACCCACAGAGCACTGACAACGGCGAGGACGACGTGGGCGACAGACATGACAGGTACCCCGGATCTCGTGTGAAGGAAGCCTGCGGCGGGGAGGACCGGCTCCGACCGGCGCCGCCGCACATGCTCGAACACTCCACTGACCCACCGCCCCCGGCGGATGTGACAGCCCCGCCGAAAGTTCTTTCGCCCTGCGAGCAGAGCCGGAGCGCGGCGCCGGACGTCAGTGCCGAGCGCGACCGCCCGACGGGCCGCCGCCCGACTCCCCCTCCGCCCGCTCCCGCTTGCGGATCACCACCGCGGTGCCCGCGTCCAGGTCGATGCCGTGGCCGGGCGGGGCGGTCGCGTGGTCGTCGTCGCGCAGGACGAGCCGCGCCTGGCGCTGCTCGATCTGGACGCGCTTGCCCGCGTGGAAGAGGGCGTGCAGCTCCTCGAACACCGACATGCCGAGCCCGCCGGAGGATCCCGATCCGGCCTCCGGCCCGCCGTTGCGGCGGTTGCTCACCACCGCCGCCAGGGCGACCAGCCCGGTCACCAGGACCGCCGCCGCCATGACCACTGCCACCACCACCGTCATGCCCGTTCGAACGACCGGGTCACGCACGATCGTTCCGATGCCCGCCGCGCAGGAGGTCGGCGAGGTCGACTTCCTGCGCGGCGGGCGGTCGCGGTCACTGCCCCGCAGCCACCGCTTCCTCGTCCGTGACCTCCAGGCCGTACGCCACGACCGCCTGCCGCAGGCCGCCCGGGTACCCCGCGAGGGCGGGGGTGAAGTCCCAGTCCCCGGCGGCGTCGCGGTCGAAGCGGCCGAGGCGCATGGCGATGTTGGTCTCCGCCCCGTCCGCGAGGTGGACGACGGCCGCGTCCTGGTCGGCGCCCGCTTCGAGGATCAGCGCCGGTCCGGCGAACCCGGCCATGGTGGCCGCGGGGTGGTTCTCGGTGTCGGCGGCGGCGATGACGACCAGCCGGTCGGCCTCGGCGGGCAGTGCCTCGGCGGCTGGGTCACGAACTCCGCCCGGCGCGCGAGCGAGACACCCGAGAAGCCGACCCAGAGAGCACTGACAACGGCGAGGACGACGTGGGCGACAGACATGACGGATACCCCTGATTCGAATGGAGAGGGAGAGGAGGGCAAACGTGGCGGACCGATCCCGGCCCGCCCCGCCGCAGCTGCTCGAACACTCCACTGACCCGCCGCCCGCGACGGATGTGACAGCCCCGCAGAAGAATTTCTCGGGACTCCTCGCCCCGCGGGGCGCGACGGATCCCGGCAGGCCCTGCGGACGGGCCCCGTGGACGGACACCGCGTCCCGCCCGCCCGGCCACGGCGCGGCCGGGCGGGCGGGCGGAATACGCCGAATGAGCGGGTTGGCATGGTGTGGTGTGGTCCTGCGGGATCCGGGCAGACGCCGGGGGTCCTACCGGCGCGAGGGAAGGGGTTCACCATGGCCGACCCGGCGAAGGGCATGGAGCGAGAGGTGCGGCAACCACCATCGGCCCAGGACCGCCCCGGTGACGGGGTCATCGAGACGGACGTCCCCGCGCGCCTGGACCGGCTGCCGTGGTCCCGCTGGCACTGGCGGATCGTCATCGGGCTGGGGACGGTCTGGATCCTCGACGGTTTGGAGGTCACGATCGTCGGCAACATGGCGGCCCGGCTCGCCGAGAGCGGCAGCGGGATCACCATCACGACGACCCAGGTCACCACGATCGCGGCCGCCGTCTACGTCGCGGGGGCGTGCAGCGGCGCGCTGTTCTTCGGCTGGCTGACCGACCGGCTGGGCCGCAAGAAGCTCTTCATGATCACTTTGGCCGTCTACCTGGCCGCCACCGCCGTCACGGCCTTCTCCTGGACCGCCTGGTTCTTCTTCCTCTGCCGCTTCCTCACCGGGTTCGGCATCGGCGGCGAGTACGCGGCGATCAACTCCGCGATCGACGAGCTGATCCCGGCCCGGGTGCGCGGCCGGATCGATCTGGTGATCAACGGCAGCTTCTGGATCGGCGCGGCGATCGGCGCCTTCGCCTCCATCTCCCTGCTGAACACCGCCCTGTTCGCGACCGACCTGGGCTGGCGGCTGGCCTTCGGCATCGGCGTGGTGCTCGGCCTGGTCATCCTGCTGGTGCGCCGGCACGTCCCGGAGAGTCCGCGCTGGCTGTTCACCCACGGCCGGGCCGAGGAGGCCGAGCAGGTGGTGGCCGAGGCCGAACGGATCGTGCGGGAGGAGTACGGCCGCGAGCTGCCGCCCACCGAGGGCGCACCGATCCGCATCCGCGAGCGCGGACCGCTCGGCTTCGGCACCATCGCCCGCACAGTCGTCACCCGCTACCCGCGCCGCACGGTGCTCGGCCTGGCGCTGTTCATCGGGCAAGCCTTCCTCTACAACGCGGTGACCTTCGGCTACGCGGTGATCCTCACCAGGTACTTCGCCGTCCCCGAGGGCGACACCGGCTACTACTTCGCGGTGATCGCGGTCGGGAACTTCCTCGGACCGCTGCTGCTGGGCGGCCTGTTCGACTCCGTCGGACGCAAACCGATGATCGCCGGCACCTACATCGGCTCCGGTGTACTGCTGTTCGGCACCGCGCTGCTCTTCCAGCACGGCTCGCTGTCCGCCGTCACCATGACCGCCTGCTGGACGGCCGTCCTGTTCCTGGCCTCCGCCGGGGCCAGCTCCGCCTACCTGACGGTCAGCGAGATCTTCCCCCTGGAGACCAGGGCGATGTGCATCGCCTTCTTCTACGCCGTCGGCACCGCCATCGGCGGCATCAGCGGCCCCCTGCTGTTCAACGGCCTGGTGAGCAGCGGGAAGGTCTCCGACACCACCCTGGCGTTCTGCATCGGCGCGACCCTGATGACCCTCGCCGGACTGGTCGAGGCGGCGATCGGCGTCAAGGCGGAACGGCGCAGCCTGGAATCACTGGCCGCCCCGCTCGGCACCGTCGAACCCACCCGGACCACGTAGTACGGGACGCCCGGGGAGCGGCACAGCGCTGCCCAGATGGTGTACGGACTCGGCGTGAGGCCTGCTCCCCGGGGCCACCCTGCAGCTGTTCGTCAGCGAGTGGGTGTCCTGGAGCAGCGGTACAGCCCCGGTGACCGGGGTGGCGCGTCCGGATCGGCGCCGCCCCGGTCACCGGCCGGGCTCTGCCGGCGGGCCTGGGATCAGACCCGGTCGTAGACCATCCCGGAGCAGCGGTCGGGCGAGAAGGAGATGTCGACGCACAGCTTCCACCGCAGCGCACCGCCCTCGCCGACGGTCACGACGTAGTCCCGCCAGGAGCCGTTGCCGTTGTAGTTGACGATGCGGGGCTGCTTCACGTCGTTGATCCAGTACTCGATGAAGACGCTGTTGCCGTCGGACTTGGTGTCCTGGAGACCGAAGTTGTTCCGGTTCGGGTCGTAGTAGGCGGCGGCGCCGGTGACGGCGGTGTTCGACGCGGCGGCCGGGCCGGCGACGGCGAACAGCGCCGCGGCGCTCATCGTGGCGGCCAGGGTGAGTTTCGTGGCCTTGCGCATGGTGCATCCCCCAGGTTCGTCGTGGACTTCTCGGTCGGAGGCCGCCGGACCCGGACCACGAAGCCCCCCTCGGGCCGTTCGAGTCGGCTGTGCCTCCGGGAGAAGCCTGCCGCAGGCCCGGGGACGGCGTCTTGGAGGAATGCGCACCGCCGGATGACGCCCCCGGTCGGCCGCACAGGGGCCGCACCGGGTCGGCCCGGTCGGCCGGTGCGGTCCGGTCGGTCGTTGCGGTCCGGTCGGCCGCCGGTCCGGGGACGGCTCCGCACGGGTGACGGGCGGTGCGGTCCGGGGCCGATCTCCCTGGCGGCGGCTCGGCGCGGTGTCACCATCTGGGGCGTATCCGGCACGATTCGACCGGTTCCCCCTGGAGGATCCCCGCATGAGCCGCCGTACCCACCGCCCCGCCCTCCTCACGGCCCTGGCGCTCGCCGTCGCCGCGCTCGCCGGTTGCGGCGGCGTCGACGCCGGGACCGGCGGGCCCGGCCCGGTGGCCGTCGCGCCCCCGCCGCCCGAGAAGGCCTTCGGCCAGGCCTGCGCGGCGATGCCCGGCGACGGCCCCGGCAGCCTCGACGCGATGGGCCGCCTGCCGGTGCTGGGCGCGATCGATCAGACCAAGGACCTCTCCCAGCTGTCCGCCCTGGTCAAGACGGCCAAGGCGAAGGACATCTTCGACTCGATGGAGAACGTCACCGTCTTCGCCCCGAACGACGCGGCCTTCGCCAAACTGGGCGAGGACCAGAAGAAGGCCCTCGCCACCCAGCAGGGCGCCGGCGACCTGGTCCGCAAGCTCATCGTCGTCCGCGACCTGCGCAAGGACGACCTCCAGGACAAGCAGTACACCTCGCTCCAGGGCGCCGCGATCAAGGCCACCGGCAGCGGCGAGGACTACCGCATCGGCGGCGCGCAGGTGCTCTGCGGCAGCATCAGGACGGCCAACGCGCGGCTCGCGATCCTGGACACCGTGCCGGCCTTCGGCTGACGGCG
>NZ_JZWY01000503.1:0-19222 GCF_000966955.1 Streptomyces sp. NRRL S-495 | reverse complement strand
CCCCACCCAACGGCCCCACCCCTGAGGCCGTGCGCGGCGTCAGCCGGGCGTGGGCAGCAGACGGCGGACCGCGGGGTGGTCGAGGGCGCGGCCGCGGTGGAGCGCGGCGGTGAACGCGGCCGCGCCGAGGGCGGCGGTGGCGCGGGCGGTGGTGCGGTCGACGTCGCCGCGTTCGGCCGGGGGCAGCGGGGAGCCGACGGACTCCCGGACGGCGGCGGCCGTGCCCAGCAGGCGGGCGGCGTGGGCGGGGCGGCCGGCGAGGGCATGGGCGCCGGCCAGCCCTTCGAGGGCGAGGGCGACCGCCCGGGGATCGCCCGTACGACGGGCCGCGGTGAGGCCGTCGAGGTGCCGGGCCCGGGCGCCCGCCGCGTCACCGCGCTGTTCGGCGACGAAGCCGAGCTGGGCGAGGACCAGGGCCGTGCCGGCGTCCACGCCGAGTCGGCGGTTCCACTCCAGCCAGGGCAGCAGCAGCGCCTCGGCGGTGTCCAGCTCGCCCTGCCGGCGCGCCCCGAGGGCGAGGCCGGTCACGGCGAACTGTTCGGCGGGCCGGTGGGACTGTTCCGCGGCCAGCCGCCGGGCCCGTTCGTGGTACCGCCCCGCGGCCGGCAGGTCGCCGGTGAGCAGAGCGATCCGGCCCAGCCGGGACAGTCGGAACGAGACCGCCGTCCAGAGCCGCAGCTCCTCCGCCAGCCGGGCGCCCTCACGGTGCAGCCTGGCGGCCCCGTCGTAGTCCCCGGCGATCTCGGCCAGGATGCCCAGCTGTTCGCCGGCCTGCAACCGGCCCCAGGGGTCGCCGAGTTCGTCGAAGCCCCGGGCGCTCTCCTCGGCGTACCGGCGGAGTCCGGCGAGGTCGCCCCGGTACATGGCCCGGGTGGCGCGGACGCTCAGGGTCGCCGCGATGCCCCAACGGTCGTCCCGGGCCCGGAACTCGGCCAGCAGCCCGGCGGTGCGGTCCGGCCCGGTCGAGCCGCCGAACCCGGAGCCGGCCAGGGCCAGGAACCAGCGGGCCCCGGGACCGGCGTCGTCGAGCGGTCGCTCCGGCCGGTCGTCCTCGCCGGCCAGCAGCGCGAACGCGGCCTGCCTGGTCAGCGCGTCGCTCCGGGCCGGGGACGGGTCCGGGCCGGCCCCGAGGGCCAGGGCGAGGGCGCGCCGGGCCTCGTCCAGCCGGCCGCGCAGGAACCAGTACCAGGAGAGCGCGTTGACCTGGCGCACCGCCAGCCCGGCGTCCCGGTCGCCGTCCGCGGTCGCGGCGTCGACGAGGGCGCTGCGCAGATTGGCGCCCTCGCGGTCGAGCCGCTCCAGCCACCGGTGCTGCTCGGGGCCGTGCAGCCGGGGCTCCGCGCGTTCGGCGAGCTCGGTGAAGTGGACCCGGTGGCGCCGCCGGGTGCTCCGTGCCTCGCCCGCCTCGTCGAGGCGTTCGAGACCGTACGCGGCGACCGACTCCAGCAGCCGGTACCGGGGGCCGTCCCCGTCGTCCAGCACGGTCACCAGCGAGCGTTCGACCAGGCGCCCGACCACGTCGAGGACGGTGTCGGCGGGGACGTCCGGGGCGGCGCAGACCTGCTCCGCGGCGGTCAGGGTGGATCCGCCGGCGAAGACGGCCAGCCTGCGGAGCACGGCCCGTTCGGCGTCGGTGAGCAGCTGCCAGCTCCAGTCGATGACCGCGCGCAGGGTCCGCTGCCGGGCGGGGGCGTCCCGGCGGCCCGCGGTCAGCAGCCGGAAGCGGTCGCCCAGCCGCTCGGCGAGCTCGTGGACGCCGAGGGCCCGGACCCGGGCGGCGGCGAGTTCCAGGGCCAGCGGTATCCCGTCGAGGCGTGCGCAGAGCACGGCCACGGCGTCGGCGTTGGCGGGGCCGAGGACGAACCCCGGTGCGGCGGCGGCCGCCCGGGCGGCGAAGAGCCGTACGGCGTCGGACTCCCGCAGCGGCTCGACCGAGTGGAGCGTCTCGCCGGAGATCGCCAGCGGCTCCCGGCCGGTGGCCAGGACGCGCAGGCCGGGTGCGCGGCGCAGCAGCCGCTCGGTCAGTTCGGCGACCGGCTGGACCAGGTGCTCGCAGTTGTCCAGGACGAGGAGCAGCTCGCGGGGGGCCAGGGCCAGGGCGAGCCGGTCCACCGCCGGTCCCGGTGGCGGTCCGGTGGCGGCGTGGTCGCGGATGCCGAGGGCGTCGGCCACCAGTGAGGCCACCTCGGCGGTGTCGGCCACCAGTGAGGCCACCTCGGTGGTGTCGGCGGCCGGGGCGGTCAGCGCGGCGAGTTCGACCAGCCACACCCCGTCGGGGAAGGCGTCGGCCGCCGCGCCGGCGCTCTCCAGGGCGAGGCGGGTCTTGCCGACGCCGCCGGGGCCGGTGAGGGTGACCAGCCGGGCGGTCCGGAGCAGCGCGCGGACCTCGGCGACCTCCCGGTCCCGTCCGACCAGCTCGGTCAGCCCGGCCGGCAGGTTGCCGCGGGGCGGTGCGGCGAAGGCGGGTGACGGGGTACCGGCGGGCGGGGCCGAGCTCGCCCCGGGTGCTTCCCGGTCCGGGTCCAGCGCCGGGTCCTGGCGCAGGATCGCTCCGTGCAGCGCGGCCAGTTCGGGGCCGGGGTCGAGGCCGAGCTCCTCCGCCAGGTGGTCCGCCAGCTCGCGGTAGCTCGCCAGCGCCTCGGCCTGCCGCCCGGACCGGTAGAGCGCCCGCATGTGGACGGCCCGCAGCTTGTCCCGCAGCGGGTGCACGCGCAGCTCCCCGCCCAACTCGTCGGCGAGCGCCAGGTGTTCGCCGGCCTCCAGGCGGAGGTGGGCCAGTTCCTCCAGCGCGGTCAGCCGGTGCTCGTCCAGCCCGGTGGCGGCGGCCCGGGTGAAGTCGTGGTCCCGGAACTCCGCGAAGGCGGGCCCGCGCCACAGGCCGAGGGCCTCGGTCAGCAGCCGGATCCGCCCGGGCCGGTCCTCGGCCTGCCGGGCCCGCCCCGTCAGCGCGGTGAACCGGGCCGCGTCCACCGCCTTGTCCGGCACCCGCAGCAGGTAGCCGGCCGGCCCGTGGGCGACCAGCTCCCGCCCGCCCGGTTCGGACCCCTCCAGGGCCCGGCGCAGCTGGGAGACCTTGGTCTGGAGCGTGTTGGCGGGGTTGCCGGGCGGCGTCGTGCCCCACAGGTCGTCGACCAGGCGGTCCACCGGGACCGGCCGCCCGTGGTGCACGAGCAGGGCGGCCAGCAGGGCGCG
This sequence comes from Streptomyces sp. NRRL S-495, assembly GCF_000966955.1. Lineage (NCBI taxonomy): Bacteria > Bacillati > Actinomycetota > Actinomycetes > Kitasatosporales > Streptomycetaceae > Streptomyces > Streptomyces sp. NRRL S-495. The sequence goes on along the minus strand of NZ_JZWY01000503.1, from coordinate 16,030 downwards.
CACCTTCGCCTCGCGGACGGTGACCGGGGCCCCCGCGTCGGTACGGACCTGCAGCGGGCCCAGCACGTCGAAAAGCATGACGCCACGTTAACCCTGCTCCGGCAGCGGCCTGGTCGGGGTTCCGGGTCCGCGCACGGGCGCCGGCGCGGGGCCGTGCGTGGACCGTCGGCGGCTCGTGCGCGGACCCCTGCAGAGTCTTCCCCGTCAGCAGGAATCGACAGCACCGGTCGACAGACCGGACGAGGAACGAGGATCCGTCATGAGCGCCCAGAAGAACACCGGCGGCACCGCCACCACCACCCTCTTCTCCACCGAGGTCCGGCTCGCCGCCCGCCCGGTCGGGGAGCCCACCGAGGCCGCCTTCGAGCTGGTCCGGACCGCCGTGCCGGAGCCCGCCGAGGGGCAGATCGTGGTCCGCAACACCTGGATGTCGGTGGACCCGTACATGCGGGGCCGGATGGACGACGCGCCCTCCTACATCCCGCCGTTCGAGCTCGGCGCGGCCCTGGACGGCAGCGCGGTCGGCGTCGTGGTCGCCTCCCGCTCCGCCGCCGTGCCGGTCGGCGCGACCGTCTCGCACTTCCTGGGCTGGCGCGAGTACGCCGTCCTGGACGCCGCCGCCGCGACCGTGGTGGACACCGCGCTCGCCCCTGCCGAGGCGTACCTGGGCGCACTGGGCACCACCGGGCTCACCGCCTACGCGGCGCTCACCGCGATCGCACCGGTCCGCGAGGGCGACGTGGTGCTGGTCTCGGCCGCGGCCGGGGCGGTGGGCAGCGTCGCCGGGCAGCTGGCCCGCAAGCTCGGGGCGTCCAGGGTGATCGGCTCGGCCGGCGGGCCGGAGAAGGCGCGGAGGCTGGTGACGGACTTCGGGTACGACGCCGCCCTCGACCACCGGGCCGGCCGGCTGGACGAGCAGCTCGCCGAGGCGGCCCCGGACGGCGTCGACGTCTATCTCGACAGCGTCGGCGGCGACCATCTGCGGGCCGCGATCGGGGCGATGCGCACCGGGGGCCGGATCGCCCTGGTCGGCGCGGTCAGCACCTACAACGCGACCGCCCCGGTGCCGGGCCCCGACAACCTCTTCCAGGCGGCCGCCAAGGAGCTGAACCTGCGCGGAATGCTGGTCAGCAGCCACTTCCACCTCTTCCCGGAGTGGATCGGCAAGGCTTCCGGCTGGCTCGCCGACGGCAGCCTGCGCACCGGGGAGACCGTCGTCGAGGGCATCGACCGGGCCCCGGCCGCCTTCCTCGGTGTGCTGCGCGGCGCCAACACCGGCAAGATGCTCGTCCGGCTGGACGGCTGACGGCCGTGGGACAGCACACCCTGCTGGTCCTCGCCCACCCGCGCGGGGACTCCCTGACCGCGCAGATCGCCCACCGCACCCGCGAACGCCTGCTGGCCGCGGGGAGCACCGTCGACCTGCTCGACCTGTACGCGGAGGGCTTCGACCCCCGCACTGGCCCCGAGGACGAGCCCGACTGGGCGGACCGGGACAAGGAGTACTCGCCTGAGGTCCGCTCCCACATGGCCCGGATCGACGCGGCGGACACGATCGTGGTGGTCTTCCCCGTCTGGTGGTTCGGGCTCCCGGCCGTCCTGAAGGGCTGGATCGACCGGGTGTGGAACTACGGCTTCGCCTACGGCCGCAGCCGCCCCCGGCTGGGGGCCAAGCGGATGCTCTGGACGGGCCTGTCCAGCTACTCGCGCGAGCAGTTCGCCGAACTCGGCTGGGACACCCTGATCGACCGCCAGCTCCGGGTGGGGATATCCGAGTTCTGCGGCATCACCGATGCCTCGGTGGCGCTCGTCCACGACTCCCTGGGCGCGGGCCCGGCCGCCCTCGCCGCGGCGGACAGCGCCCTCACCGCCTTCCTCGCCACCCCGGCATGAGGGGCGCCCCGGTCCGCGGGGACCCCGGGCCCGGCTCGGATCCCGGATCCCGGATCCCGGATCCCGCAGGGCGGTGGCCCCGCCCGCCGGCGCGGGCGGGGCCACCGTTCAGGAGGCGAGGCGCTTCAGTGCCGCCGTGGTGATGCCTTCGACCGCGGCCGGGGCGCCGGTGGGCCGGCCGGTGAGCTCGACGACGGCGACCCTGGTGCCGCTGCGCAGGACGGCGACCCCGCCACTGGCGGCGCCGTCGCCGTTGTAGGACGGGTACCAGCGGGCGGTGCCGCCGGCGGCGGTCAGGGTGTGGGCCGCGCCGTAGTACCAGTGGCCGGCGGGCTCCTTCTGGCAGTCCTGGACGAGCCCGACGAGCTGCTGCTCCCAGGCGGCGGCCGCGGTCGCGGTGGGGGCGCTCGCGGCCGACTCGGTCAGGAGGCCGTCGGTGGCGAAGGTCCAGGTCACGGACGCGTACGCGGTGGCCGAGCCCTTGGTCAGGTCGCGCATCGTCGTCTCGCCGGAGCACGCGGACAGCCCCTGGCGTCCGGCCAGCGAGACGGTCGCGCCGACCGGGTTCAGGCCCTGCCGGACCTGGTCCTCGCTCTGGACGAGCGCGGCGGAGCCGAGTCCGGGCCCAGGTGCGGGGACGGCGGCCGCAGCCGGCTGGGCGGCGGCCGCGGCGCGGTGCGCGGGCTCGTCGGCGGTGGCCGACCGGGTGCCGACGACGCTGACCGCGATCAGTGCGGCGGCGACGCAGGCCGCGGCGGCGACCCGGTTGCGGCGAACGGACTTCTGCTGGACGGCCTGGTGCTGGACGGCCCGGTTCTCGGTCATCTGGTCCCCCTGCTGGTCGGGACGCCTGCTGCGTCCTCGTACAACCGGGGAGATGCCGCCGGAGGAAGGAAAGTCGGAGCCCCGACCGGCTGTTTCACAGCTGTGACAGAGCGGTCCTGACGACGCGGTCCATCGCGGCCGTCCCCAGGCAGGCATGGACCTCCAGCACCCCGTAGTGGCTGCCGTTGCGCAGTACGGCGATGCCGCCGCAGGGCTCCTCGCCCTCCGGCGCTCTGCCGGTGGTGTTGAGGAGTCCCTCGTAGGTGCCCATCCAGCTCGCGGTGACGTCCGGGGCGAGCCGCAGCGTCGTGGTCCTTCCGTAGACCCAGTGCCCCGCCGGTGCCTCCTGGCAGGGCAGCTGCTCCAGCAGCAGGCGCTCGGTGAAGTTCTGCGCCAGGGAAGGGCTCGGGGCCTCGGCGGCGACCTCGCGGGCGACCTGGTCGACCTGGTCGGTGGCCCGGGTGGGGTCGTCCGGGTCGGTGCGGAGGCTGGTTGTCAGTCCGCGGAAGTGGGCACCGGGCCCGCCGAGGGTCTGCGTGAGGGTCTTCTCGCCGGTGCAGGCCGGGTTGGCGTAGAACCCGTCGCCGTACCGGTCGGTGACGTGGATCCTCCCGACGGCGACCTCCGGGCGGAACGCCACGGGTTCCAGCAGGTTCGCGGTCGTCACCGGCCCGGGCGCACCGGGCACGCCGGGCGCATCGATCGCACCGGTCGCCCCGGTCGCACCGGTCGGCGAGGCGGAGGCGGGGGCGGGCGCCGTCGTCGCGGGAGCGGACCGCGCTGCCGGGTGCGCGGTGGCGCCGGCGGGCGGCGGCAGGACGAACCGGCCGGTCGCCAGCCCGAGCGCGGCGGCCGCCACCAGGGCGGCGACGGCGGACCGGAGCCGGACGACGGAGTGGCCGCCGCCCGCCGCGGGACCGCCGTTCACTGACCGGTGACCAGGCGCTCGCGCATGAAGCGACGGGCCTTCTGGATCCGGTCCTTGACCGTGCCCATCGGGGTGTCCAGCTCCTCGGCCACCTGGGCGTAGGTCAGGTCGCCCAGGTCGCGCAGCACGAAGGACTCCACCAGGGCGGGGTGCTGCTGCTCCAGCGCGGCCAGCGCCTCCATCACGTCGAGCCGGGTCCCGGCGATGACGCTGGTGGTGCGCGGGTCGACGGACTCGGGGAGGTCGGCGTGGCTGTCCTCGGCGCGCCGGCGCATCGAGCGGTAGGTGGACCGGGCGGCGTTCGAGGCGATCACCGTCACCCAGCCCAGGAAGGAGCCGCGGCCGCCGTACTCGCCCAGGTGCCTGCTGATGGACAGCAGCGCGTCCTGAGCGGCCTCCTCCGCGTCGGCGTGGTGGGGCAGGAAACGCGAGCAGCGGCGCAGCACCACCGGCCGCAGCTTGGCCAGCAGGTACTCCATCGCCCCCGGGTCGCCCGCCCGAGCGGCGGCCACGAGCCGTTCCAGCTCACCTTCCTCGAACACCCGGATCCCCCGTTCCGTCCCGCCCGGTATCGCGTCCGCCGAAGAGGAGTTCCGCACTCCACCCGACTCCGGCAGAATGCTGCCACATGCGCAAGCTCGGCCGTTACCTCCTTCTGGAGCGGCTCGGCGCCGGCTCCTTCGCCACGGTCTGGAAGGCCTACGACCCGGAGCTCGACACCGAGGTCGCGGTGAAGGTGCTGGCCGAGAACTGGGCCGCCAACGCCGATGTGCGCGAGCGGTTCCTGGCGGAGGCGAGGCTGCTGCGCCGGATCGCCAGCCCGCGGGTGGTCCGGGTGCACGACGTCGGGGTGCAGGAGGACCGGCCCTACTTCGTCATGGACCTCGTACGCGGCGGCACCCTGGCGGACCGGGTCGGGCAGTGCGAACCGCAGGAGGCGCTGCGGCTGGCCGCGGAGGCCGGCCACGCGGTCCAGGTCCTGCACGAGGCCGGTGTGGTGCACCGCGACGTCAAGCCGTCCAACCTGCTGCTCGCCACCGACCCCGCGCCCGCCGCGGTGCTGGTGGCGGATCTGGGCAGCGCGAAGCAGCTGGCCGACGCGTCCGGGCTGACGGTGACCACCGGCACGCCCGCGTACATGGCACCGGAACAGGCCTTCCAGACCGGCGGGTTCGACGGGCGGGCCGACGTGTACGCGCTGGCCGTGGTGGCCTACGAGCTGCTGACCGGGCAGAAGCCGTTCGGCCCGGGCGGGCGCGCCACGGCCATGATGACCGACCGGCCGACCGCCTCGACGCTCCCGGAGCTCCCGGCCGGGGCGGAGCTGCCCCCGCACGTCGCCCTGCTGCTGCGGGCCGCGATGTCCGTCGAGCCGGCGGACCGGCCGCCGACCGCCCGGGCCTTCGCGGACGCGCTGCTGGCTCCGGCCCCGCAGCCCCGGCCCTCGGAAGGCCCCGGGTGGCTGACCCCGCGCGCGGTCCTTCTGGCCTCGGGCACGGTGTTCACGGCGGCGACCCTGCTGAGCTGGCTGCGGCGCTGAAAGAGAGGTCGTCAAGTCGGAGGCCGTCGGCCGCCGACGGCTCCCGCAGGGTCGACGGCATGCGACTGAGCACGGTGATCCTCCCCATTCACCGGTGGAGCGAGGGGCAGAGGATCTGGCGGCGGCCACCGCGACCGAGCGGATCCGGCAGGGGACGCTGGTGACCTCGGTCGATCCTCGTTCATGCATCATGCACTGACCTGCGGAAACGCAGGTCAGGAACGTTCTGGTGCGTCGTTGGCTCAGATCGCGATGAGCCGGACCCGGTTACCGCAGAGCTTGGCCATGTCGTCGACATCCGAGGTCAGCACGGCCACCGGTCCTGACTGGCGGAGTGCCATCTCGGCAATGGTCGCGTCGATCGCGTACTTGTGACCGTGCAGACCGGCCTGTTTGAGCAACGCGGCGGAGGCTCTGGCAGCCTTCTCGGTCACGGGCTCGACCCTGACCTGCGAGAGCACCCAATTCAGGCGGGCGGTGTTCACCCTGGCGTGCGAGATCTCCACGATGGTGTTGGCACCGATCACCAAACCGGCCGCCATCGAGTGGAAAGACCTGATCATCGCGAGCAGGTCACGGTCCTGCGAGATCCAGGCGGACATTCCCTGGGAATCCAGCACGACCGTTTCGATGCGCTCACTCACGCGGCGGCCGCTCCGCTGCCCGGCTCGGACGAACCGAAGATCCTCGCGTGCGCGGCAGCGAGTTCCTCTTCCGTGAACGCGCCGTGTTCTTCCTCGTACTGGCGAAGTTCCTCGCCGAGCAACTGGTGCCTGATCTGTCGGGCCACTGCCTCGGCCACGTAGCCGGAGATGTTGTCCGTGAGCTTCTTCAGCTCGGCCACCTGCTCGGTGGGCAGGGTGACCGTGATGCGCGTGGTAGCCGCCATGAGTCAAGCATACCGCGAGTATGCGTGAATCTGCCGGCTTTCACCCGTAGGGTCGACGGCATGCGCTTGAGTACCGTGATCCTCCCCATCCACCGGTGGAGCGAGGGGCAGAAGATCTGGCGGCGGGCCGAGGACCTCGGCTTCCATGCCGCGTACACCTACGACCACCTGTCGTGGCGGTCGTTCCGGGACGAGCCGTGGTTCGGCTCGGTGCCGACGCTGACCGCGGCGGCCACCGCGACCGAGCGGATCCGGCTGGGGACGCTGGTGACCTCGCCGAACTTCCGGCATCCGGTGACGCTGGCGAAGGAGCTGATCACGCTGGACGACGTGTCCGGCGGGCGGCTGACGCTCGGGATCGGGGCCGGGGGGACGGGGTACGACGCGACGGCGATGGGCCAGGAGGCCTGGTCGCCGAAGGAGCGGGCGGACCGGTTGGGGGAGTTCCTGCCGCTGCTGGACGAGCTGCTGACCAACGACGCCACGACCCGTGAGGGCCAGTACTACTCGGCGGTGGAGGCACGGAACATCCCCGGCTGCGTGCAGACGCCGCGGGTGCCGTTCTACGTGGCGGCGACGGGGCCGCGCGGGCTGCGGCTGGCCGCCGAGTTCGGGCAGGGCTGGGTGACGTACGGGGACCCGAAGGGGCCGGCGGACGTGCCGGTGGAGCAGGCGCCCGGGGTGGTCGCGCAGCAGCTGGCGAAGCTGACGGCGGCCTGCGAGGCGCGCGGGCGGGACGCCGGGGAGCTGGAGAAGGTGCTGCTCCAGGGCTCGACGGCGGAGAAGCCGCTGGAGTCGGTGGACGCCTTCGTGGACTGGGCCGGGACGTACCGGGAGCTGGGGATCACCGAGCTGGTGGTGCACTGGCCGGTGCCGGACTCGATCTTCGCCAACGACCTGGCGGTCTTCGAGCGGATCGCCACCGAGGGCCTCGCCCAGCTGGGCTGAGGGGTGCGGTGCGCGGGCGGTCCCGGGCCGCCCGCGCGGTGATCCCTTAGGGGACGGGCGGGGCGGCGTCATACCGCAGGTGCATGCGGGCTCGTCATCGCAGCCCATGTTCACAAGGGCACACGCGCACTACGTTGAGCCTGTGTCCACTGTCATCAAGACGGACGGCCTCACCAAGAGGTTCCCCCGGGTGACTGCCCTCGATCAGCTGACCGTTGAGGTCGAGCCCGGGGTGGTCGGCCTGGTGGGAGCGAATGGCGCCGGCAAGTCCACACTCATCAAGATCCTGCTCGGGCTCTCCCCGGCGACCTCCGGGACGGGGCGGGTGCTCGGGCTGGACATCGCCACCCAGGGGTCGGCGATCCGCGAGCAGGTCGGCTACATGCCGGAGCACGACTGCCTGCCGCCGGACGTCTCGGCCACCGAGTTCGTGGTCCACATGGCGCGGATGGCCGGGCTGCCGGCCGCCGCCGCCCGGGAGCGGACGGCGGACACGCTGCGGCACGTCGGCCTGTACGAGGAGCGGTACCGCCCGATGGGCGGCTACTCGACCGGTATGAAGCAGCGGGTGAAGCTGGCGCAGGCGCTGGTGCACGACCCGAAGCTGGTGCTGCTCGACGAGCCCACCAACGGTCTGGACCCGGTCGGCCGGGACGACATGCTGGCGCTGATCCGCCGCGTGTACAGCGATTTCGGCATCTCGGTGCTGGTCACCACCCACCTGCTGGGCGAGCTGGAGCGCACCTGCGACCACCTGGTGGTCATCGACGGCGGCAAGCTGCTGCGCTCCTCGTCGACCGCCTCCTTCACCGGTACGACGGCCACCCTGGCGGTCGAGGTGACGGACCACCCGGAGGACCACGGCCTGGACGCGAGCGCCGCGGTGCGCGCGCGGCTGGTGGCGGCGGGCCTCTCGGTGGAGACGGAGGGGACGCGGATCCTGCTGGTCCGGCTGACGGGCGACGAGACCTACGACGCCATCCGGGACGCGGTCGCGGGGCTCGGGCTCGGCCTGGTCCGGCTGGAGGAGCGGCGGCACCGGGTCGCGGAACTGTTCACCGCGAGCGCGGACGGCACCGAGAGCAGCGACAGCACCGACAGCACCCGGACGACGGAGAACGAGGGGAGTACCGCAGATGTCGCTTCCTCCTGAGTTCCGCCCGGCCGACACCGGCGTCATCCACGACATCGGCTACCGCGGCTACACCGGGCCCCGGCTCGGCCGGGGCTACGCCACCCGCTCGCTGTTCACCCAGAGCCTGCGCGCCGCGTACGGCCTCGGGCGGTCCGGCAAGTCCAAGGTGCTGCCGATGCTGGTGCTGGGCGTGGCCACCGTGCCCGCCCTGATCATCGTCGCGGTCGCCGTGGCCACCGGGGTCGACAAGCTGCCGGTGGACTACGCCCAGTACCTGAGCTCGATCGGGCTGGTCATCTCGATCTTCCTGGCCTCGCAGGCACCGGTGCTGTTCTCCCGGGACCTGCGCCACCACACCGTGCCGCTGTACTTCTCCCGGCCGATCACCCGCACCGACTACGTCCGGGCCAAGTTCGGGGCGATGGCCTGCGCCCAGCTGCTGCTGATGCTCGCGCCGCTGCTGGTGCTCTACATCGGCTCGCTGCTGGTCGGGCTGAAGTTCGGGGACCAGACCGCGCACTTCTTCTACGGTCTGACGGCCGCCGTGCTGTACGCCCTGGTGCCGACCTCGGTCGCGGTGGTGATCGCCGCCACCACGCCGCGGCGGGGCTTCGGGGTGGCCGCGATCATGGGCTACCTGGCGGTGAGCACCGCGGTGGTCGGGGTCGTGATCGGGCTGGCGAGCACCACCGTCGGCTTCGACGAGCCGCTGCCGACCTACCCGCAGTGGGCCGTGCTGCTGTCGCCGGGCGGGCTGGTGGAGAGCCTGACCAACGAGCTGTTCGACCTCGGCTCCGGCCCGGAGCGGATGCACGCGCCGGGCGGGCTCGGCCTGCTGGTGTTCACCCTGGTCGCCGTCGCGATGGTGGCCGGCTCGTACCGGCTGCTGCTGCGCCGCTATCGGAACGTTTGAGAGGGCGTCATGGCCACCATCTCCATCGACAAGGTCTCCCGCTGGTTCGGGAACGTGGTCGCCGTCAACGACGTCAGCATGACGATCGGCCCCGGCATCACGGGTCTGCTCGGTCCGAACGGCGCCGGCAAGTCGACCCTCATCCACATGATGAGCGGCTTCCTGGCGCCGTCCACCGGCACGGTCACCCTGGACGGCGCGCCGATCTGGCGCAACCAGGAGGTGTACCGGCAGATCGGCCTGGTCCCCGAGCGGGAGTCGATGTACGACTACCTGACCGGCTGGGAGTTCGTGCTCGCCAACGCCGAACTGCACGGCCTGCCCCACCCGGGCGCCGCCGCCCGCAAGGCGCTCGCCCTGGTCGAGATGGAGTACGCCCAGGAGCGGCGCACCGGCACCTACTCCAAGGGCATGAAGCAGCGGGTCAAGATGGCCTCGGCGCTGGTCCACGACCCGGCGGTGCTGCTGCTCGACGAGCCGTTCAACGGCATGGACCCGCGCCAGCGGCTCCAGCTGATGGACCTGCTGCGGCGGTTCGGCTCGGACGGCCGGACGGTGCTGTTCTCCTCGCACATCCTGGAGGAGGTCGAGCAGCTGGCCCGGCACATCGAGGTGGTGGTGGCCGGCCGGCACGCGGCCTCCGGGGACTTCCGCAAGATCCGCCGGCTGATGACCGACCGCCCGCACCGCTACCTGGTCCGCTCCAGCGACGACCGGCAGCTCGCGGCGGCGCTGATCGCCGACCCGTCGACGGCCGGCATCGAGCTGGACTGGCAGGAGAAGGCGCTGCGGATCCAGGCGGTGAACTTCCAGGGCTTCACCACCCTGCTGCCGCAGGTCGCCCAGCGGGCCGGTATCCGGCTGTACACCGTGGCCCCGGCGGACGAGTCGCTGGAGAGCGTGTTCTCCTACCTCGTCTCCGCGTAGCCCCGGCACCGGCCCCCGGGCCACCGATACCGCCGCCCGCCGCCCGCCGACCGGCACCCCTCACCAGGACCAGGAACCCCAGGAAGGCCGACCCACCATGAACCCGACCGTCGCCAGGCTGACGCTGCGCGGCCTGCTCGGCCGCCGCCGCGGCTTGCTGCTGCTGGTGGTCCCCGTCCTGCTGCTGCTCGTCTCGGCGTTCGCCGCCGCCTCCAGCGGGAACCACCACGACCTGGTCGTCGACATCCTCGGCAAGCTCGGTCTGGGGACCCTGCTGCCGATCCTCGGACTGGTCGTCGGCACCGGTGCCATCGCCACCGAGATCGACGACGGCTCGATCGTCTACCTGCTGGCCAAGCCCCTGCCGCGCTGGAAGATCATCACCACCAAGCTGACGGTGGCGATCGGCATCACCTGGGCCTTCTCGGCGGTGCCGATGCTGCTGTCCGGGCTGCTGATGTACGGCACCAAGGAGGGCCTGGCGCTCGCCTACACGGTCGCCGCGCTGGTCGCCGGCGCCGCGTACAGCGCGCTGTTCCTGCTGCTCGGCGTGGTGACCCGGCACGCGGTGGTGGCCGGGCTGGCGTACGCGCTGGTGTGGGAGGCGGTGATCGGCAACTTCGTCCAGGGCGCCCGCAAGCTGAGCATCCAGCAGTGGGGGATGGCGGTGGCCGAGTCGGTGGCCGCCGAGGGCTCGATCACCGCGGTGGTCTCGCTCGGCGTGGCCGTCGCGCTGCTGCTGGTGGTCGCGGTGGGGGCGACCGTGCTCGCCTCGGTGAAGCTGGCCGGGCTCACCCTGGCCTCGGAGGAGTAGGACGCGTCCCGGTGACGCACGCGGACCGCACGGCTCACCGAGCCGTGCGGTCCGCGTGCGTCTGCGTCTGTTCGCGTGCGTCAGAGCGTGTCAGAGCGTGCGGTCCCGCCCGGCGCCCCAGCCGGCGACGGCGACCACGCTGACCAGGACCAGCATCAGCGCCAGCGGAGTGGTCCAGCCGCCGGTCGCCTGGCGCAGCGCCCCGGCCCCGACCGGTCCGGCCGCCGCGACCAGATAGCCGACCGCCTGCGACATCCCGCCCAGCTGGGCGGCGCCGGCGGCGCTGTCGGTCCGCAGCACGATGAAGGCCAGGCCGAGGCCGAGCGAACCGCCCTGGGCGACGCCGAGGATGACGGCCGCCACCCAGGCGCCGGGCACCGGGGCGATCAGCAGGACGGCGATGCCGACCGCGTTGAGCAGGGCCATCGAGACGGCGAGCGCCCGCTGGTTGGTCATCCGCCCGGCGAACAGCGGCACCAGGAAGGCGCCGGCCACCTGGACCAGGTTGGAGAAGGCGAAGACCAGACCGGCCTCGCCGCGGTCCATCCCGTGGTCGGCCAGGATGGTCGGCATCCACGCGACCAGCGTGTAGACCAGCAGCGACGAGATGCCCATGAACAGGCTGATCTGCCAGGCCAGCGGCGAGCGCCAGATCCCCTGGATCGGCCGGACCGGGGTGACCGGCGGCTTGGTGACACTGACGACACCCGCGCTGTCCCGGGCGGCCCGGGCCCGCAGCACCTGCGGCAGCCAGGCCACCGCCGCGACCAGCGCGAGCAGCGACCAGGCGCCGAGCGAGGCCTCCCAGCCGCCGCCGAGCGCGTGCTCCAGCGGCACCGACAGACCGGCCGCCATGGTCGCGCCGACCAGCATGGTGGTCGAGTAGACGCCGGTCATCGCGGCGGCCCGGTCCGGGAACTCGCGCTTGACCAGGCCGGGCATCGAGACGTTCAGCACGGCGATCGCGACCCCGATCACCACGCACCCGGCGTACAGCGCCGCCACCGAGGGCAGCACCCGCAGCAGCACCCCGGCGCCGAGCACCAGCACCGCGCCCAGCACCACCCGCTCGGTGCCGAAGCGCCGGGTCAGCCGGGGGGTGAGCGGCGCGCCGACGCCCTGGAAGAGCACCGGCACGGTGGTGATCAGTCCGCTCGCGGTGGCGGAGAGCCCGAAGGAGCGCTGGATCTCGCCCACCATCGGCGACACCGCCGCCAGGCAGGCGCGCATGTTCAGGGCGACCAGCAGGATGCCGGTCAGCAGCAGCGCGGGGTGCGCGAGCCGGGAGCGGACGGGGAACGGGACGGAGGTGGTGACAACCGGCTGCTGGGCACGGGTGACGGCCATGGGTGGTGCTCTTTCGTGGGATTCGGAGTGCGTCCGGGCAGGCGGACGGAACGGAAGGGGGGCCTCGGCCCGCTCACTTCCGGGCGGCGATGGCGGCGAGGAGCTGCTCGACGGCCGCGGTGGGTTCGGCGAGCAGCTCGCGACAGGCCCGTTCGGCCCGGTCCGGGTCGCCGCTCTCGATCGCGTCGACCAGGGCCGCGTGGGTCGCCACGACCACCTCGGGCATGTCGTGGTCGCCGAACGCCGTCCGCATCGACTCGCGCACCGAGGCGCCGAAGTAGCGGTACACCTCGGTCAGCGCCGGGTTGTGCGCGGCCTCCACGACGGCCGTGTGGAACTCCAGGTCGTGCTCGACGGTGGCCTCGCGGCCGGCCCGCTCGGGGTGCGAGGCGATCACCTCGGCCTCGCGGGCCAGCGCGGCCCGCATCCGGACGATGTCCTCGGGGGTGTGCCGCAGCGCCGCCAGCCGGGCGGCCTCGGCCTCCAGGGCGGCCCGGACCTCCAGGACGTCCCGCACACCGGAGCGCTGCACCCCGCGCAGTACGGCGGCCGGGTCGCTGGTGGAGCGGACGAAGGTGCCCTCGCCCTGCCGGGAGACCAGCATCCCCGCGTGCACCAGCACCCGGATCGCCTCGCGGACGGTGTTCCGCCCGATCCCGAGGCGTTCGGCGAGCTCGTGCTCGGTCGGGATCCGCGAGCCGACCGGCCAGACGCCGCTGCTCAGCTGCTCCCGCAGCTGGTCGATCGCGGTGTCCACCAGGGAGCGCCGACCGGCGGTCTGCAGCGTGTCGTTGCCGCTGTGCGCGCTGCTCATGGCGGGCTCCTCCCGGTCGGTCGGGCTCGGTGTGTCGAGGCTCGGTCGTCGGTCATCCTACAACTGCTTGCCCGGTCATCCTACAACTGGGGTTGAACGGCCCGGGAACCGTCCGCGGCGGCCTGGCGTTCCTCCGGACGACCGGCGCTCCCGACCGCCCCGGAAGGATCCGGACGGACGGGCCCGGTCCACCACCCCTGATTCCACCCCCCTGATGCGAGGAGAACGTCCGCATGGTGTTCAAGAAGCTGCTCGGTGCCCTGGGCGTCGGCGGTCCCGGCGTCGACACCGTCCTGAGCACGCCGGTCGTGCGTCCCGGCGGGACGATGGCCGGCACGGTCGAGCTGACCGGGGGGACGGTGGAGGCGGACATCCGGGGGATCACGCTGACCCTGGTCGCCCGGGTGGAGGTCGAACACGAGGAGGGCGAGAGCACCGGCCTGTACCCGTTCGCGCGGTTCTCGGTCACCGCGCCGCTGAAGCTGGCGCCGGGCGAGAACCGCTCGATCCCGTTCTCCGTCCAGGTGCCGTGGGAGACCCCGGTCACCACCGTCGCCGGGCAGCGCCTGCACGGCATGCAGCTCGGTGTGCGCACCGAGGTCGACATCGCGGGCGCGCTCGACAAGGGCGACTCGGACCCGCTGGAGGTCGAGCCGCTGCCGGTGCAGCACCGGATCCTGGAGACCCTGCTCCAGCTGGGCTTCCGGTTCCGCTCGGCGGACCTGGAGGCCGGGCACATCCGCGGCACCGGGCAGACCCTGCCGTTCTACCAGGAGATCGAGTACTCGGCGGCGCCGCAGTACGCGCACTCCTGCAACTCGCTGGAGGTCAGCTTCGTGACCACCCCGGACAAGGTCGAGGTGGTGCTGGAGGCGGACCGCCGGGGCGGCCTGTTCGGCGGCGGCGGGGACGTGATCCGCACCCATGTGGTCGGCCACGGCCAGGCGGACGAGGACCTCACGGCGCTGGTGGACGGCTGGATCCGCGCCGCGCTCTGAGGCCGGGCGGTCGCCGCGCTCCGGGACCGGGATCAGCCGTAGGAGACGTTGCTGCAGATGTCGTCGTCACCCGACCTGGCCTCGCTGACCACCTCGGTGGGCAGCGCGGCCGGGGCGCCGGCCGGGCCGGTGGCGGTCGGGGCGGGGGAGCCGCTCGCGCCGCCGCCCGCCGCGTAGTCCCGGCCGAGCCGCAGACTGATCCCCGCCGCCTGCCCCGGAGCCACCGCGGCGCCCGGGAACAGCGCGGCGACCTTCTCCGCGGCGGCCCGCTGCCCGGTGCCGTACTCGACCGTGGTGGTCGCCCGCGCGGTGCCGCGGCTGGACGTCCCGGCGACGGTGACCCGGGCCGCCCGCAGGGTCTCGGCGGCCCTGGCGGCCAGGCCGGCGGCATTGGTGGCGTTGTAGACGGTGACCCGGATCGGCGCGCCGTCGGCGCCGACCGCCGGGGAGGGCTCGGCGCTCGGCGTGGGCGTGGGCGTCGGCTCGGCCGTCGGCGCGCCCGCCGCCTCCTGCTGGCCGGTGGCGTCCTGGCCGTCGATGGTCCGGTCCGCCTGGAGGGTCCGCCACAGGGTGTCGACCGCCGGGTGCACCAGATCGATCCGGGCGCCGGAGTAACGCCAGGGCGTGGTCAGGAACTTGACCTCGTGCAGGTCGATGCCCTTCAGCGTCAGCGCGAAGTCCACCAGCTTGGCGGCCGAGTCGAGGCCGGGGTCGACGGTCATCGAACGGGTCGCGGCGTCGGCCAGCGGCAGCAGGGTGCCGGGGCTCAGGCCCTTGCTCTTGATCTTCGCCAGCAGGGAGGAGAGGAAGGCCTGCTGACGCTTCATCCGGCCGACGTCCGAGTCGTCGCCGATGCCGTGCCGCAGCCGCACGTAGTCCAGTGCCTGCTGGCCGGAGACCCGCTGGCGGCCCTTGGCGAGCACCACCTTGCCCTTCCGGCCGAGATTGGGGTTGATGTTCCCCTCGTGGATGTCGTTCGGCAGGCAGACGTCGACCCCGCCGACGGCGCCGGTCATCGCGGCGAAGCCCTCGAAGTTGACCTCGATGGTGTGGTCCACCCGGATGCCGGTGAGCCGCTCCACCGTGTTCAGCGTGCAGGCCGGGTTCCCGGTCTCGGAATTGCCCACCGAGAAAGCTGAGTTGAACATCTGAGCGGGCTGCTCCCGGGTCCACTTGCCGTTCGGCAGCTTGCACCGGGGCACCGTCACCAGGGCGTCGCGCGGGATCGAGATGCCGACCGCGTGCCGGTGGTCCGCGTACACGTGCAGCAGGATCGTGGTGTCCGAGCGGGCGCCCGCCTCGTCGCCGCCGCCCAGGTCGCTGTTCTTCCCGGAGCGTGAATCGGAGCCGATCAGCAGCAGGTTGACGGGCCGGTGGCCGTGCGCGTCGGCCGCCGATTCGGGCGGGCGGTCGGGGGCGATGGCATCCGCGTCGAAGGACCGGAGATTGCCGTTCAGCTTGTAGTACACCGCGCCGCCGGCGCCGGCCAGCACCACCAGCACCCCGGCCACGGACCAGGCGATCAGCCGCCGGGCGCCGCTCCGGCCGTCCCGTTCCGGGCTCCGGGCGGCGGTCCACCGCCCGCTCCCGCCGCTCCCGCCCCGGCCGTCGGCGCGGGGCTCCCTGGGGGCGTCCCGGCGGCCGGCCCGGGTGGCCGTCCGACCGCCCTCGCCGGTCCCGCCCCGGCCCGGGCGGACCGGGACGGCGCTCCCCCGGGCGGCTCTGCGGGCCTCGGCCCGGCCGCCGGGGCGCGGCGCCGGGAGCCGGCCGGGGCCGTCCTCGGGCCACTCGGTCCGGACCGGGTCGTCGGTCCGGACACCGCCGTCGGCACGCCCCCGCCCCGCCGGATCCGGCGGGCTCCCGTCCCACTGGACTGACATGGCGCGCACCTCTCAGTGACCGAAGCGGGCAACCCTGGGAGCATACAAACTCTTCCGCCGCCGCCCGGCCGTCGAACCGGGCCGCACCCCCGCCGACCCGGGCGTTCGCCGCACCGGGCCGCCGTACGGTCACTCCAACGGCTGAACCGGCGGGCGGCGCGGGCGGGTTCACCCCGGGG
>NZ_JZWY01000502.1:0-11177 GCF_000966955.1 Streptomyces sp. NRRL S-495 | reverse complement strand
GGCGGGTTCACCCCGGCGTGCGGCGGACGCGCCGCGACCCCGGTGCGGGCACCGGGGTCGCGGGGAGTTCGGGTCGGGCTGAGCCGGGTCGGGCGTGGCTGGTCGGGCGGATCGCCTGGGTTCAGAGCGCGGGGTAGAGGCGCTCCAGCACGGCGGCGACGCCGTCCTCGTCATTGCTCAGGGTGACCTCGTCGGCCACCGCGAGCAGCTCCCGGTGCGCGTTGGCCATCGCGACGCCGTGCCGGGCCCAGCCGAACATCGGTACGTCGTTGGGCATGTCGCCGAAGGCGATGGTGTCGGCCGCCGTCACCCCGAGCCGACGGGCGGCGACGGCCAGCCCGGTGGCCTTGGAGAGGCCGAGCGGCAGCAGTTCGACCACACCGGCACCGGCCATCACCACGCCGACCAGGTCGCCGGCCGCGTTGCGGGCGGCCTCGGCGAGGGCGTCGTCGCTGAGTTCGCGGTGCTGTATGTAGAGCTTGCTGATCGGGGAGGTGAGCAGTTCGGACGCCGGGACCTCGACCACCGGCAGCTCGGAGCCGATCTGCAGCCGGTAGCCGGGGCCGGCCAGGACGTCGCCCTCCAGGCCGTCCTGGTTGGCGGCGATCGCCAGCGGGCCGACCTCGGCCTCGATCTTCTCGATCGCGAGCGCGGCCACCCGGCGGTCCAGGGTGAGCGAGGTGAGCAGCTTGTGCGCGCCGGCGTCGTAGACCTGGGCGCCCTGGCCGCAGACCGCTATGCCCCGGTAGCCGATCTCGTCGAAGACCGGGCGGGCCCAGGTGGCCGAGCGGCCGGTGACGATGATGTGCAGCGCCCCGGCCGCGGTGGCGGTGGCCAGTGCGGCGCGGGTGCGTGCGGAGACGGTCTCGGAGCTGCTCAGCAGCGTGCCGTCGAGGTCGGTGGCGACCAGCTTGAAGGGCAGGCCGCCACCGTCCGAGGGGGAGACGGGGCTGGGGCTGGTGGTGCTCATGGGCCGTGCGTCTCCCGGGAGTTGCTTCTTCACTGCGGACCGGCGGGGCCGGTGCTACTTGACCGGCTCCAGCACGGTGCGGCCGCCGAGGTAGGGGCGGAGCGCCTCGGGGACGACGACCGAGCCGTCGGGCTGCTGGTGGTTCTCCAGGATCGCCACGATGGTGCGCGGAACGGCGACCAGGGTGCCGTTCAGCGTGGCCAGCGGGCGGACCTTGCCGTCCTCGCGCATCCGGATGGAGAGGCGGCGGGCCTGGTACTCGGTGGTGTTCGAGGTCGAGGTGACCTCGCGGTACTTGCCCTGGGTGGGGACCCAGGCCTCGATGTCGAACTTGCGCGCGGCCGAGGCGCCGAGGTCGCCGGAGGCGACGTCGATGACCCGGTAGGGGAGTTCGAGCGCGTTGAGGAAGTCCTTCTCCCACTGGAGCAGGCGGCGGTGCTCGTTCTCGGCGTCCTCGGGGGTGGTGAAGACGAACATCTCCACCTTCTCGAACTGGTGGACGCGGATGATGCCGCGGGTGTCCTTGCCGTAGGTGCCGGCCTCGCGGCGGAAGCAGGACGAGTAGCCGGCGTAGCGCAGCGGCAGCTTGTCGGCGTCGAGGATCTCGTCCATGTGGTACGCCGCGAGCGGGACCTCGCTGGTGCCGACGAGGTAGCGCTCGTCGTCCTCCAGGTAGTACACGTTCTCCGCGGCCTGGCCGAGGAAGCCGGTGCCGTCCATGGCGGCGGCGCGGACCAGGGCCGGGGTGATCATCGGCACGAAGCCGGCGGCGGTGGCCTGGGCGATCGCCATGTTGACCAGGGCGAGCTCCAGCAGCGCGCCGACGCCGGTCAGGTAGTAGGACCGGGCACCGGCGACCTTGGCGCCGCGCTCGGTGTCGATCGCGCCGAGCAGCTGGCCCAGCTCGACGTGGTCGCGGGGCTCGAAGCCCTCGGCGGCGAAGTCGCGCGGGGTGCCGATCTCCTCCAGCGTGACGAAGTCCTCCTCGCCGCCGACCGGGGCGGCCGGGTCGATGAGGTTCGCCAGCGAGCGGAGCAGGCGCTCGGCCTCGTCCTTGGCCTCGCCCTGCTCGGAGTCGGCGGCCTTGACCTCGACGGCCAGCTCCTTGGTGCGCTGGAGCAGGGCGGCCTTCTCGTCGCCCTGGGCCTTGGCGACGAGCTTGCCGAGCGACTTCTGCTCGGCGCGGAGTTCGTCGAAGCGCGTGCCCGAGGACCGGCGGCGTTCGTCGGCGGAGAGGAGGGCGTCGACCAGGTCGACGTCCTCGCCACGGACGCGCTGCGAGGCGCGCACTCGGTCAGGGTCCTCACGGAGCAGGCGAAGGTCAATCACGGGGCCCAGCCTACCGGGCGGAGGCCCGTCCACCGGTACCGGTTTTCCCCTGGGGATAACTCGCCCCAGCCTGTGGATAACTCTTGTGGGAAACGATCCGGGGGTCGGTTATCCACAGGCTCGGGGCCGGGGCTGTGGATCGTGGGGCGGGACCGGTGGGCTGCGGAACGAACCATGGAATTCGAGATTGAAACCTTATTTGACCTTCCCGGGTGAGGGAATTGAAGCACTCGGACGGGTGATTTGCCGACACCCGGGTGACTCTGGTCCGATTAGTCATCTCTGCGACGCAAACCGATGATCCGACCGATGTGCGCAGTGGCTATACCGGTTTGTCGACTCGTCCCCAAGCCTGTGGATAACTCGGGCCTGTGGACAGTGGATGCCCCTGTGGACAAGCCGGGGGCCGGGGCGGCCGCCCTGTGGACGACCGCCCGGCGCTGCAGAAAACGGTTCTAAAAGGACATGTGGACGGGGAATGTCCCCCGGATGTCCTCAGATGTCCTCGCGCCTGCTCTCGCGCCCGCCCTCGCGTCCGTCAGATGTCCCCGCGCCCGTCGAGGCAACGGGAGAGCCAGTCCGCGGCGGCGCCGAAATCCGCGTCCGAGGTGCCGGGCCGCTGGTGCCCGGACACCTGCCGGTCGGCGCGCGGATAGGAACCGAGGAAGCGCACCTGCGGGCAGATCCGCTTGAGGCCCATCAGCGCCTCGCCGACCCGGCGGTCGCTGAGGTGCCCCTCGCAGTCGATGAGGAAGCAGTAGTTGCCGAGCCCCTCCCCGGTCGGCCGGGACTCGATCCGCATCAGGTTGACCCCGCGCACCGCGAACTCCTGGAGCAGCTCCAGCAGCGCGCCCGGGTGGTCGTCCGGCAGCCAGGCCACCATCGAGGTCTTGTCCGCCCCGGTCGGCGAGGACACCCGCCCCGGGCGGCCCACCAGGACGAACCGGGTGGTCGCGCTCTGCACGTCCACGATGTCCTTGACCAGCGGGTCCAGCCCGTAGATCGGGGCCGCGAACTCGCCCGCGAACGCCCCGTCGTACCGGCCCTCGGCGACCAGCCGGGCGCCGTCGGCGTTCGAGGCGGCCGACTCCCAGTGCGCGTCCGGGAGGTTGGCGGCGAGCCAGCGGCGGACCTGGGCCTGCGCCACCGGGTGGCTGGTGACGGTCTTGACGTCCGCCAGCCCGGTGCCCGGCCGCACCAGCAGTGCGAAGGTGATCGGCAGCAGCACCTCGCGGTAGATCATCAGCGGGGCGCCGGAGGCGAGTTCGTCGTTGGTGGCCGTGACGGCGCCCTCGACCGAGTTCTCGATCGGCACGAACGCGCCCGAGGCCTCGCCGCCCCGCACCGCGTCCAGCACCAGCTGCACCGAGGACATCGGCACCAGCTCCCGGGTCGCCGCCTCCGGCAGGGTGCGCAGGGCCGCCTCGGTAAAGGTCCCCGCCGGCCCGAGGTACGTGTAGCGGGTGGCCGACATGACGCCTCCAAGGGGAACGGGACCGACGGGAGTTCGGCGGACCGCCGAAAGGAGCCACCTTAGTCACTCCCGGCGCCGCCCACGATCGCGTCCCGCTCCGTGGGCGGAGTCCGGACGACGGGTGGACGGCGGGCCTACGGGTCGGTCACTCGAACAGGGTCTGCCCGACGTACCCGTCCGGCGACGCCCCCGGCGGGACGGCGTACAGCCCGCTCGCCTCGTGCCGCAGGAAGCGGGACAGCCCGTCGCCCCGGGCCAGCTTGCGCTGCACCGGGGTGAACCCCTTGCGCGGGTCGGCCTGGAAGGCCAGGAAGAGCAGCCCGGCGTCCGGCGACCCGTCGGCCAGCAGCCCGTCGTGGTACGAGAACCCGCGCCGCAGCATGGCCGCCCCGCCGTTGGCGGCCGGCGCCGCGACCCGGATGTGCGCGTCCGCGGGCACGGCCAGCGACCCGTCCGCCGCCTGGGCGGCGAGGTCCACCGGCGTGCGCTCGCCCGCGTCGGCGGCCGCGCCGAGCGGTGCGCCGTCCGACTTGCGCCGTCCGATCACCCGCTCCTGGCGCTCCACCGGCAGCGCCTCCCAGTTGTCCAGCAGCATCCGGATCCGCCGGAACACCAGGAACGAGCCGCCCGCCAGCCAGGCCGGCTGCTCGCCCCCGGCGGCGACGAACACCTTGGCCGCGAAGCCGTCCTCGTCCGGCCGGGGGTTGTTGGTGCCGTCGACCTGGCCCATCAGATTGCGTCCGGTCATGGGGCCGGCGGTGGCGCCGGGCGTCCGGGCGAAGCCGGACATCTGCCAGCGCAGCGCCGCGGTGCCGGCCGCCTGGCGCTGGAGCACCCGCAGTGCGTGCACGGCGACCAGGGCGTCGTCGGCGCCGATCTGCACGAACAGGTCGCCGTCGCCGCGGGCCGGGTCCAGCGCGTCGGCCGGGAAGTCGGGCAGCGGCTCCAGTCCGGCCGGGCGGTGGTCGGCCAGCCCGGTTCGGTCGAACAGGGACGCGCCGAAACCGAAGGTGACGGTGAGCGAGCAGGGACCGGCGTCCAGGGCGATCTGGTTCTCGAACTCGTCGGCCGGCTCGCCCACCGCCATCCGGCCGGCGGTGCGCGACCAGCGCCGGAGCAGCGCCCGCACGCCGTCCCGGCCGACCCCGCCGGCCAGGTCGAAGGCGGCCAGCTGGACCCGGGCCTGCTGGGGTTCGAGGATCCCGGCCTGGTGCTCGCCGTGGAATCGCACCGCGGCGACCCCCAGCCGGGGGCCCGCCCCGGCCGCCGGCCGCGGCGGGCCCGGGTCGCGCCGCTCCACGGCCAGGGCCGTCGCGGCCCCGGCGCCGGCGCCGACCACCAGGCCGGCCCCGGCGGTTCCCAGCAGCGTCCGCCGGGTCAGGCCGGGGGCACGGCCGTCGGGGGCGGAGCCGTCGGTGCTGGTGCTGGTGCTGGTGCTGGTGCTGTCGCTGGTGCTGGTCTTCATGGGGATGGTCCGCCCTATCCGATCTTCAGCTGCTTGATCTCCGTGGTCTGGTCGATGTCGGAGGATCTGATCACCACCGACACCACCCAGTTCCCGGCGAGCGGCAGCTGCGCGGTCCCGGTCCAGCGCCCGGTGCCCTCGGCGGCGAGCGGCACGGTGAGCGGGCCGAGGTCGCGGTCCGGCAGGGTGAAGGCGAGCTCGACCTCGGGCACCTCGACGGGCGAGCCGTCCGCGCCGTCCAGCTTCAGGTGCACCTCGTTCGACCCGGTACCGGCCGGGTTGAGGGTGACGGTCGCGGTGCCCTTGGCGTTCGGCGTCCGGCCCTTGGTGTCGTACGGGAGCTTGAGCTCCACGGTCCGCCCGGGCACCGTCTGCGGGGCGGGCGCCCCACCGGTGGTCCCGCCGTTCGTGCCGCCGGTCGTCGTGGCGGCGCCGTTCGCCGCGGCGGCCGCGACCTCGCCCGCCACCCGTCCGGGCGGGGAGTTGGTGAGCAGGGTGGTGACCACCAGGACGGCCACCGCGACCGCCGCCTCGACCAGCACCGAGCGGCGCAGCCCGGCCCGGGTCGGGGTGAGCCCGCGGTCCCGGTCGGCGTTCGCCCGGGCCGCCCGCTGACGGGCCAGCTGGGCCTGCCGGACCGGGTCCTCGGTCTCCGCGCCAGGGCCGGAAGCAGGGCCGGAGGCAGTGTCGGAAGCGGTGTCGGAGGCGGCAACGGGAGCGTCGGCGGACGCGGCGACCGCGACCGGCTCCGGCACGACCTCGGCCGCCTCCTCCGGGGTGGCGCGCAGCCGGGCGAGCCAGCTGCGGGACATCCAGGCGACGCCGAGCATGGCGATCACACAGCCGGTCTTGACCAGCAGCAGCCGCCCGTAGTCGGTGCCCGTCAGCGCGCCCCAGCTGCCGAGGCCGCGCCAGGACTGGTAGACGCCGGTGCCGGCCAGCACCAGGACGGCGCCGAAGGCGATCTTCGAGAAGCGGTCCGCGACCTCCGCGCCGATCCCCTCGCGCAGCCCGACCAGCATCGCGGCCAGGCCGCCCAGCCAGAGCGCCATGGCGACCAGGTGGAGCATGCCGAGCGGCAGCGCCAGCCAGACCTGGATGCCCACCGAGGCGTGGTCCGCGCCGACCCAGGTCGCCGAGAGCGCGACGGCCAGCACCAGTCCGGCCACCCCGAGGCCCAGCCGGGCCTCGCGCTGCGGGCGTTCGGCGGCGCGCCGCTCCAGCTCCCGCAGCTCGGTCTCCTCCGGATCGCCGTCCGCCCCGGCCGTACCGGACCCGGTCGTACCGGACCCGGCTGTACCGGACCCGGCCGTACCGGACCCGGGCCTGCCGGACCCGGCCGCACCGTTCCCGCCGCTCGCGGCGGCCTTCGCGGTGCCGCCCTGCGGCAGCCCGAGCTGACCGACCAGCAGGGAGAGGAACACCCCGCTCGCCGCGAGCAGCAGCAGCCGGGCCGCCAGCGCGGTGCCGATCCGCTCGTCCAGCGTGGCCCGGACCAGCGACAGGTCGAAGGCCTTGCCGATCCCTGAGCCCCGCTCGTACGGTCCGCGCAGCATCAGCACCGCGACGGTGGACACCAGCAGGGCCACCCAACCGGTCATCAGCAGTCGCTGCACCGGGCGCCGGGACGCCCCGGCCGGCCAGCAGAGCAGCACGAAGCCGGCCGCGCCGGCGAGCAGCGCGAACGCCGCGTAGGCGACCGTCCGGCCGGTGCCGTAGAGCGCGGAGACCAGGCTGTCGGCCTCGGCGTTCTGCAGCGCGGTGGTGGAGACGGTGGTGGCCGAGGGCGCGCCGATCGAGAAGGTGAAGGCCCCGCCGATCGGGTGCGAGTCCTCCGAGACGGCCCGCCAGGCGACGGTGTAGGTGCCGTTGGCGAGCCCGGAGCCGAGCCCGACCCGGGCGGTGTTGTCCTTGCCGTCGGCGTGCGTGGGGCTGCCCGAGTCCACCGCCCGGCCGGTCGGGTCGAGCACCCGTACCGAGTCCGAGGAGAGCGAGACGGCCTCGCTGAAGGTCAGGGTGACGGCCTGCGGCGCGGTGGGCAGGACGGCGTTCTGCGCCGGGTCGGTGGACTGCAGGGCGGCGTGCGCGGCGGCCGGTCCGGCGCCGGCGAGCAGCAGCGCGAGGACCGCGCCGAGTACGCCGAGCAGCCCGGTGATCCGCCGTCCCAGCAGCCCCGGCGTCGTCGTCCGTACTGTCGTCGCCGCCCGCGTTGTCGCCGCCCGCGCCGTTGCCGGCCGTGCCTTCGGCGTCCGTCCCATCAGCATCCTGCGATCCCTTACTGCTGGCCGGGCCGGTAGGTGAGCTCCTTGACCGGCACCTTGACCGAGATGGTGCCGGTGCGGGTGAAGGTCAGGTCGAGTTCGAGTTCGTCACCCAGGACCGGGGCCTTCTGCCACCCCATGATCATCAGATGGGTGCCGCCCCGGGCGAGCTGCAGCGCGCCGTGCGCGGGGACGTCGAGTTTCTCGACCTGCTCCATGGTGCTGGCGGTGGAGCGGTGCATGGTGACCGAGGAGGCGCCGGGACTGGAGACCTTGACCAGCTCGTCGCCCTCGCCGCCCTCGTTGCGCACCGTCAGGTAGCCGGCCGCCATGCCACCGGCCGGCGGCATCGGGATGTAGGAGTCGGCGACGCTGAGTCGGGCCGCCCCTCCGCCGGCGGACGCGCCGCCGCCGTCCTGGCCACCGGCCCCGCAGGCCACCAGGAAGGCGCCGCCGCCCAGTGCCGTCGCCAGCACCGCCCCTGCCAGCGCCGTCCGGCGGAAGCCGAGGGCGCCCTTCATGCGGCGACCCCCCTGGCGAGCAGCGGCAGGTCGTGCTCGAAGGTCTTCACCTCGGTGCCGCTCAGGTAGAGCACGTGCGCCTTGTCGTCGGAGGGCAGGAAGGCCAGCACCTGGGCGCCGTGGGTGGAGGTGACGGTGCCGTCGGCGTTGGTCACCGGGTCCTCGATCAGGATGCCGAGCGCCTTGGCGGCCGCCTTCACCTTGGTCAGGTCCCCGGTCAGGCCTATGAAGTCGCTGCCCATCGAGTCCAGCCAGGCGCGCAGCACCTGCGGGGTGTCGCGCTGCGGGTCGGTGGAGACGAACACGACGTCGACCTTCTGCCGCTCCTCCGGGGAGAGCTTCTTCATCGCCACGCCGATGTCGCCCATGGTGGTCGGGCAGACGTCCGGGCAGCTGGTGTAGCCGAAGAACAGCAGGGTGGTCCGGCCGCCGGTCTTCTGCCGCAGGTCGTAGGGCTGGCCGGAGGTGTCGGTCAGCTGGAGGTCGGGCTTGTCGAAGTGCTTGCCGAGCACGGTGCCCTCGTAGGGCGAGTCGGACTTCTGCTGGACGACCTTGGCGGGGCCGGCGGCGTCGGAGCCGGAGGAGCCGCAGGCCGTCAGCGCGAGCGCGGCGGCCAGCGCGACGGCGGTGGCCCCGGCCAGGCGGGCGGCGCGGGGGGTACGGGCGGAGCGGGGCATGGGAGGGTCCGATCGTGTGCGGTGGATCACCGGCGGGGCCGCGCCCGGGAGGCGGGCGCGGCTGCGACGGGTGCCGGACGCGGCCCCGCCGGTGCTGGGGTCAGGAGGCCGAGCCGCTGTTCCGGCGGCGCAGGCCGAGGACACCGACGGCGGTGCCGATCACACCGACCACGATGCCGACCACGCCGAGCACCCGGGCGGTGGAGTCGCTCGCCTTGTCGTCCGGGGCGGCGTCGTTCTTGGCCGCGTCGCCGTGCCCGGTGCCGTGGCCGTCGGCGGTGGCCGCCGGGGTGGCGGAGGCGGTCGCGGAGGCGGTCGCGCCGTGGCCGTCGGCCGAGGTGGCCTTGGTCAGCTTCAGCACCGGGGCGGGCTTGGCCGGCTCCGGCTGGCCGGCCTTGGCCTCGTCGATCCAGCGGACGACATCGCCGTTGTCGTAGGTCTGCAGGGCCTTGAAGACCAGCGCGTCGGCGTCGGTCGGCAGCGGGCCGAGCGAGACCCGGAACTCCTGGAACTGGCCGGGGGCGACCTTCACGCCGGCGTCGGCGGTCCAGGTGATCTTGGAGACGGCCTCGTTGACGTCGTTGCCGTGGACCTTGATCGGCTTGTCCAGCTTGGCCTTCTCGACGGTGGAGGTCCAGCCCGGCAGCGGCTGGGTGCGGACCGAGGCCAGCGGGTGGTCCAGCGGCAGGTTGACCTCCAGCTTCACGGTGCCGGCGGCGTCGTTCTCGTTCGGGACCCGGAAGTCGACGGCGGTGTAGCCGCCCTGCTCGGCGCTGCCCGGGTTCACGGTGACGTGGGCGAAGGCGGGACCGGCGAGGGCCACCACCGAGGCGGCGGCGGCGAGGGCGACGGCGGCGGTACGACGGGCGGGAAGGGAACGCATGGGGTTCGTGTCTCCGTTCGGAGGCTCGGCAGGCCCGCTCCCGGGCACGGAGAGGTCCGTGCCTCGGCGGGGCCGCGCGGCGGGGGAAGAGGTGGGGGAGGCCGCAGGACCGCACGGATCGGGCGGGTACGGCACGGCGCCGCGTACTCCCGACCGCCGCCGGACCGCTACCGGCGGGGGGACACCGGGGACACGGAGGGGCGGGTCAGTACGCGAGGGCCCCGAACGGCGGCCCGCGCCGCACCACGCTGTGCCGCAGCACGGCACCGGCCGGCAGCGGGTCGTCCCCGCCGCGGCCACCGGCCCGGCGGACCGGCCCGCCGGGCAGACCGAGCAGGCCGCGCAGCAGCACCGCGGCCAGCGCGCACGCCGTCCGCAGCGGCTCCGCCGCCCGGGTCCGCGCGGCCGAGGCGGTGATCCGCACCAGCCGCCAGAGCGCCGCCTCGCCGCGCCGCAGCCACCAGCCGGCCAGCAGCGCCGCGCCGAGGTGGGCCGCCAGCATCGCCGGCGTCATCCCGAGCACGCCGCCCTGCCACCAGGGCGCGGCCGCGTACGCCTGCGGGTCCAGACCCGCGCCGGCCACCACCTGCTCGGCGGTCGGACTCCCGGGCAGACCGATCAGGGTGCCCGGGCGGGACTCGTTGCAGACCAGCCGGCTGGCCACCTGCGGCAGCGTCAGCGGGCCGGAGCCCAGCGGGCCGCCGTGGTGGTGCGCGCCGGAGAGCCCGGACGCCCCGTGGCCGCCGTAGGAGTGGAAGAGGAGGTGCAACCCGAACTGGCCCGCGCCCAGCGCCCCGGCGATCGCGCCGAGCGAGCGCTCCCGCCCGCCGAGGGCGGTGGCGAGCACCAGCACGGCGGCGAACCCGGCCGCGAGCGTGGGCAGGGCGACCTCGCCGCCGGCCGCGAACGCGTGCCCGGCGGCCGCGATCAGCGTGCACACCAGGGCGAACGGAACCGCCCGGGCAAGCCGCAGGTCCCAGGCGGCGGCCCCCACCGGCGCGTCCGGTACGGGGGCGCCCGGGTGCGGGGCGGCGGCTGGGGCATTCATGGCCGGGACATCATCTCATCGCCCACACCCACCGGATCGGCAGGGTGGGAAATCCCTACGAATGCCCCGTTCGGCCCCGCGCACGGCCCCCGGTGTGCGCTGCTCGGCACATGCCCGTCCCCCCGTCCATCCGCCGAACGGGCGGTAGCGGGCCCTCGGCACGGTTCACCTCCGCACCACCCGGAGATACCTCGTTATATGTGGAGCCGCAGCCAGGAGGGACCTCCCGTGGACATCTGGTGGACTCTGCACCTCAAGCGCGACCCGGCCAGCGTGCCGCTCGCGCGCCGCATACTGCTCGGCGCGATGGCGACCGCGGGCGTCGATCCGCAGATCGCCCACGATCTCGGCGTCGCCCTCAGCGAGGCCTGCGCCAACGCGGTCGAGCACGGTGCCTGCGGTCGGCCCGACGACGGCTACCAGGTCACCGCGTCGATCAGCGGCGACCTGCTGCGGATCGAGGTGACCGACTCCGGTCCCGGCCTGCCCGGTCCCGGCCTGCCCGGTCCCGACCGCCCGGCCCGCCGTCCGGCCCCCGCCGCCGCCCCC
>NZ_JZWY01000500.1:0-1255 GCF_000966955.1 Streptomyces sp. NRRL S-495 | reverse complement strand
TCGCCGAGCACGCCGTCTATCAGTGCGTCGGGAACCGGCACATCGGTGCCCCCGGTCTCGCCCGGGAGCGGCCGCACCTCCTCGACCAGGCGCTCGACCAGCAGCAGGGCCGCCTGGGCGGCCGTGTCGGCGCCGGGCAGGGCGAGGTCGGTGAGCTCCTCCGCCGGGTCGAGCAGGGCGACACCCTCGGCCCGCTGCTCCGCCTCCAGGCCGAGGAAGTCGGCGAGCGCGGCCGGGCCGGTGCGGCCGTGGTCGCGCAGCCAGGCGCGCTGGTCCTCGGGCAGGTCGGCGGCGAGCACGGCCGGGGTCTCGGCGAGGAGGCGGCGGACGGCGGTGCCGGGCTCGGCCTCGGCGGCGCGGCGGATGAGGTCGGTGGCGTCGTCGGCGAGCGCGGGCGGGCCGACCGGGACGGCGCGGGCGAGTTCCCGGTCGACCGTCAGCACGGTGGGACCGGCGGCGGCCGGGTCGGCGAGGGCCGCGGCGGGGAGGTCGCCGAGCACCTGCCAGTCGGCGAGCACGGCGAGCGCCATCGCGAGCTCGGCCCGGTCCGCCGGCCGCGCGGCCGGGCCGGGGCCGGGACGGACGGCGTCCATCGCGGCGAGCAGGCCGTCCAGCGGGAGCCGCTCGGGGGCGTCGACCAACAGGGACAGCGCGAGGGCGAGCTGCGCGTAGCCGCCGGGGGTGAACGGGGCGCCGGTGGCGGGGTGTTCGAGGCGCCGGGTGGCGCCGGGGCCGAGTCCGGCCTTGTGCAGGCGGGCGTGCCAGGGGCCGACCACCAGGCGGTAGCCGAGCAGGGTGTCGAAGCGCTCGGCGAGCCAGTCGCGGTGACGGCGGATCAGCGGGAAGCCGTCGGCGTGCGGCCCGGAGGCGGTCACCAGCGGGTGGGCGACGAGCAGCCGGGCGGCGATCCGGCGTTCGGCGGCGGTGGTCGCGGCGGAACGATCCTGCGGGACGGTACCGGCGCCCCGGGAACGTTCGGGCTTGCGGTGGCGGCCGGGCTTGCCCGGCTTGGCACCTGAGAGGACGACGGGCAGCGCGGCGGCGTCCCGGCGGGCGCGGCGCAGGCCGCCGGCCGGGCGCGGCTCGCGGGCGCGCAGCGGCGCGGGGGTGTGCGCGGTGGGGCCGTGCCACCAGCTGACCTCGGTGGTGAGCGGCGCGGCGGCGGACGGGTCGGCGGCCGAGCCGGTGACCGAGCCGGTGACCGGACCGGCAGTGGCGGGGCCGGTCACCGGAGCGGGGGGGGGGGGGGGGGGGG
>NZ_JZWY01000499.1:0-2238 GCF_000966955.1 Streptomyces sp. NRRL S-495 | reverse complement strand
GTCCTGCGGGGCGTCAGCTCCGGTACCGGGGGCGACCCGGGGGACGGATCCGGCTCCGGATCCGCGTACGGCGACGACGGCGGCGGTGGTGCCCCGCCCCGCCCCGCCCGTGCGCCCGTCCGACCTGCCACCGGCCGTCCGCGCGGCGCCGGTCGCGTACTCCTGCTGCTCCATGTCGGGGACCAGACTAGACGGTGGGCGCGGCCCTCGCTGGCAGCCGCCCGGGTCCCGACGACATCCGGCCGAACGGCGGCCGGGCCGCGACGGGAGGACCACCGGCGTCCGGACCGGCGCCGGACGGGCGCCCGACGGGCGACACGTCACCCCGGTTGCGCGGCCGGACCTACGCACCGGTAACAATCTCTTCCACGCCCCCTGCCGGTCGCCCGCGGCGCCCAGCAGGATGGTGACCGGCACGGGCGCACCCGCTCCCCTGCCCGCCCCACCGCCCGCCCCGCCCGCTCCCCCACCGCCCGGAGGACACTCCGCATGAGCATCCGTACGACCACCCGCGCCGTTCTCGGCGGCCGGCTGCGCTCCGCCGGTGGCCTGCTCACCGGCTACGCCACCACCGGCTACGCCACCACCTCGGCGGCCCATCTGGGGGCGCTGCTGACCGGTACGCCCGCGCTGCGCCACGCCACCAAGCCCGCGCTGATGCCGCTGCTCGCCGCGCACAGCGTCACCCGGGCCACCGAGGCGGGCCGGCGCGCGCCGAAGCTGCTCGCGCCGGCGCTGCTGCTGAGCGCGGGCGGGGACGTGCTGCTCCAGCTCGGCAACGACACCGCGTTCCTGGCCGGAATGGGATCGTTCGCGGCGGCGCACGTCTGCTACGTGACGATGTTCGTCGGCCAGGGCGCGCTGACCGACCGGCGGCGGACGATGGTGGTCGCGGCAGCGTACGCGACGGCCTGGGTGACGATGGTGGGCCGGCTCTGGCCCGACCTCGGGGACCTGCGGGCGCCGGTGGCCGGCTACAGCCTGCTGCTCGCCTCGACGGCGGTCGCCTCGGCCGGGCTCGGGGCGCGGGGCGGGCTGGGCGGGGCGCTGTTCCTGCTCTCGGACACGCTGATCGCCACCAAGCTGGCGAATCATGGCCACGTACCTCCTGGCGCAGTACCTGCTGGCGAGCGGTGCGCTGCGGGCCGCCGAGGAGCAGGAGGCCGGGGCCGACGGTTCGACGGCGGCCGAAGCACCGACGACCGCCGGGCCGAGCACGGCTCCGGCCTGGGCGTGACCGCGACCGCGACCGCAGCCACAGCCGCAGCGGGGACCACCGAATTCGCGACCACCCCGCCCTGACGAACGCCCGGGCGCGCCGCACACCGGACGAACGCGCCGCCCGACGGCACCCGGCTTTGCAAAGTATCTGCCGACTTTGCAAAGTGCACTTTGCAAAGTCGACGGACACCCGGGCAGGCCGCACCCACGGAAACGTTCCGCCCAACGAACGCGGCGCCGACCGAACGTGCGAAGGTGCCGTCGGACCCTGCGTCCGACGGCACCCCAGCACCACAAAGCATGCGTGGACTTTGCAAAGTGCACTTTGCAAAGTCCACGAACACCCGCCACCCTGCCCAGGTACGGCCCGCTCGCCACAGGCCGCACCAACGGGCCGCACCTGCGGGCCGCACCAACGAAAACGTTCCGTCAGACGGACCCGGCGCCGGCCGACCGCCGCCGCAGCAGCCAGAAGCCGCCGATCCCGCCCACCACCAGCAGCGCGCCGCCCGCGAGTTCCACGGGGTCGGCAGCCACCGAGCCGCCCAGACCGGTCTTCACCGCACCGTGCGGGGCGACCTGCTGACTGCCGGCACCGGACTGGCCGAGCGAACCCGCCCACTCCCCGGCCGCCTCGCTCCAGCCGCCCAGACCCGAGGGCGCGGAGCCGCCGGTGGACACCGAGACCGTGGTCACCGTGACATTGGTGGTGAAGGCGCCGCCGTCCGGGCAGCTGCCGTCGATCTTGTTCTCGCCGCCGTTCTTGCCCGCCAGCCGGGCGGAGCCGGTGTGCTTGCCGTCGGAGCCGAGCGTGAGGGTGGCCGGGCCGCCCTCGAAGGCCGGCGAGTTGGCGGTGATGGTCTTGGCGTTGGGCTTGTCGGACTTCTCGCAGGCGACCGTGACCGTCACGGTCTGGCCCGGTGCGGCCTGGGACGGGCTGACCGAGGCCGCGCCGTCCTTGGCCAGCGCGAGGGGGGCCGTCAGGCCGGTCAGCAGCGTCGCGCCGATCAGGGCGGC
>NZ_JZWY01000498.1:0-10448 GCF_000966955.1 Streptomyces sp. NRRL S-495 | reverse complement strand
GCGCCGATCAGGGCGGCGGCGGCCGTACGCGTGGGGCGCATACCGGAACCTCCGGGTTCTCTCGGGCGCAGCCGGGGACTCCGAAGTCCACGTGATCGAACAACTACACCCGGTCACTCACCGACGGTAGGCACACCCTCCGCGCCCGGCCACCGCTCTGGCCCGTTCGGGGGAGAGCCGGCCACCGTGGGTGACCGGCCCCCGAGGAGCCCTCAGAGGTCCAGGTCGACAACCACCGGGGCGTGGTCCGAGGTGCCCTTGCCCTTGCGCGCCTCGCGGTCGACATAGCTGTCGGTGACGGCGTCCACGAAGGGCTTGTTGGCGTAGGTGAGGTCGATCCGCATGCCCCGGTTCTTCGGGAAGGCCAGCTGGCGGTAGTCCCAGTAGGTGTAGGGGCGGTCGTACTTGAGCGGGCGGGGCAGCACGTCGTGCAGGCCGGCCGCGTCCAGGGCGGCGAGGGCGGCGCGCTCGGCGGGGGTGACATGGGTCAGGCCCTCGAAGGCGGCGAGGTCGAAGACGTCCTCGTCGGTCGGCGCGATGTTGAAGTCACCGAGGACGGCGAACGGGCGCTCACCGGCGGCGTCGTCCAGCGAGGCCACCCGCAGCGCCTCCAGCCACTCCAGCTTGTAGCGGTAGTGGGCGTGGTCGACCTCGCGCCCGTTCGGCACGTAGACCGACCAGACCCGGACCGGGCCGCAGGTGGCGGCGATCGCGCGCGGCTCGACATCGGGCAGCAGGGCGTCGTCGGCGAGGTAGCCGGGCTGCCCGGGCAGGTCGCGGACGACGTCGTCGAGGCCGATCCGGGAGAGGATCGCCACGCCGTTCCACCGGCCGTTGCCGTGCGCGGCCGTCTCGTAGCCGAGCTCGCGGACGGGCTCGTACGGGAAGGCGTCGGCGGCGCACTTCAGCTCCTGGAGGCAGAGCACGTCCGGCTTGGCGCTCTCCAGCCATTCCAGGAGCTTGGGCAGCCGCGCGGTGACGGAGTTGATGTTCCAGGTGGCGATGCGGACGGTCACGGCGGGCGGCCTTCCCGGTGGTTCGGTACGGACGGGGTGGGCGCCCCGGTCCCCCGGACGACGCCCACCCCGAATCTACCGAACGGCACCGACAAGGCCGTCCGGCCGCACAACGCCCGGCGGCACGAGGCCCAGCGGCACGACGTCCGGCCGCACGACGTCCGGCCGCACGACGCCCAGCGGCACGGCAGCCGACACCGCTCCGCCCGGCGGCACCGCTCCCGGCGCTACGGCTCGGGCCGGACCACCGCCGCCGAGCCGCCGCCGCGGCGCACCGGTTCGGCCGCGGCGACCCAGCGGCCGTCCGGCAGCCGCTCGACACCGGTCGCCGCCCCGATCTCCGGCGTACTGGCGAACACATGGCCGAGCGCCTCCAGCCGCGCCCGTTCGGGCAGCGCCAGGAAGCCGGGCTCGGCCTGGGTGGCGGCCGTGTTGCGCTGGCTGGCGCGCGGCGCGGCGATCGCCTGTTCCAGGCTCAGCCCCCGGTCGAGGCGGCCGAGCAGCACCTGGAGGGTGGTGGTGATGATCGTCGCGCCGCCGGGCGAACCGGCCGCCAGCACGGGCTCGCCGTCGCGCAGCACGATGGTCGGCGAGAGCGAGGAGCGCGGCCGCTTGCCCGGGCCGGGCAGGTTGGGGTCGGGCACGCCCGGCACCAGCGGGGTGAAGTTGAAGTCGGTCAGCTCGTTGTTGAGCAGGAAGCCCCGGCCGGGGACGGTGATGCCGCTGCCGCCGGTCTGCTCCAGGGTCAGCGTGTAGGAGACGACGTTGCCCCAGCGGTCGGCCACGGTGAGGTGGCTGGTGCTCAGCCCCTCGTAGGGCTCGGCGGCGGGCGCCGGCCCCGCGCTCGCGCAGGCGGCGGGGTGGCGCGGGTCGCCGGGTGCGATCGGGCTGGTCAGGGCGCGGTCGGGGCTGATCAGGCAGGCCCGGGAGGCGGCGTACCGGGCGGAGAGCAGCTCCTTGACCGGGACGTCGTTGAAGGCCGGGTCGCCCACCCAGCGGTTGCGGTCCGCGAAGGAGAGCCGCGAGGCCTCCAGGAAGTGGTGGTAGTACTGCGTGGCGTCGTAGTCGGCGAGCTCGCCGTCCTCCAGGATGCCGAGCGCCTCGCCGACGGTGGTGCCGCCGGAGCTGGACGGGGCGATCGAGTAGAGGTCGTAGTCCCGGTAGGCGACATGGGTGGGCTGCTGACGGCGCACCCGGTAGTCGGCGAGGTCGGTGGCGTCGACCTTGCCGGGGCGGGCGACCCGGCCGGAGGCCGGATCGACCGGCGGGTGCTGGACGGTGCGGACGATGTCGGCGGCGATCCCGCCCCGGTACAGGGCCTCGGTGCCCTCCTTGCCGAGCTGCCGGTAGGTGGCGGCGAGGTCGGGGTTGCGGAAGGTGGAGCCGACCGCCGGGAGCGCGCCGCCGGGCAGGAAGAGCTTGGCGGTGTCGGGGAAGTCCTTGAACCGGGCCTGGTTGAGCGCGGTCTGGTCCTGGAAGGTCTGGTCGACGGTGAAGCCCCGCTCGGCGATCCGCCGGGCGGGTTCGAGCGCCTCGGCGAAGCTGCGCCGGCCCCAGAGCCCGACGGCGGTCTCCCAGGTGGCCGGGGAGCCGGGCACCCCGACGGACAGGCCGCTGGTGACGGCGTCGGCGAAGGGCAGCGGCTTGCCGTCCTCCAGGAAGAGCGAGGTGTCGGCGGTCCGGGAGGCAGTCTCCCGGCCGTCGATGGTGTGCACCCGGCCGGTGGCGTGGTCGTAGTAGACGAAGTACCCGCCGCCGCCGATCCCGGCCGAGTACGGCTCGGTGACACCGAGCGCCGCCGCCACCGCGACCGCCGCGTCCACGGCGTTGCCGCCCTTGCGCAGCACCTCGATCCCGGCCGCCGTGGCGTCGGCGTCCACACTGGCGACCGCACCGCCCCGGCCGACCGCTTCGGGCACCTTCGCCGGCGGCGCCGCAGCCCCGGCCGGCCCGGCGGCGACCGTGCAGACCAGGGCCGTGGCGAGCAGCAACGGTGGTGCGATTCGTGCCAGCGCTCTCATCCGGAGTCCTCCCGAGTGCCTGAGTTGACGTCAACTCCGTTGTTTCACAGGAGCCATGACCCCGACAACAGTGCCACCCCCCTACCAACGGGTAGTTGACACGACTCGGGGCCCGGAACGAGCGGCGGCCGACGGATGGCCCCATCCGTCGGCCGCCGGTCCCCGGTGTGTCCCGCTACGGGACCGCGCGTTCCACCCGGCGGCGCTTGATGGTGCGGAAGCGGCGGGCGACCTGGCGGGCGAGGTCGGCGGCGCCGACCAGGCCGGCCTCGTTGCCGAGGGCGGCGTGGACGATGGTCGACTCGGGGCGGAAGCCGCGGCCGGTGAGGGTGCGGCGGAAGGTGTCGCGGGCGGGGGCGAGGAGGAGGTCGCCGGCCTCGGAGACGCCGCCGCCGATGACGAAGCGGCCCGGGTCGAGGGCGGCCGCCAGGTTGGCGATGCCGACGCCGAGCCAGGTGCCCACGTCGTAGAGCAGTTCGGTCGCGGTCGGGTCGCCGGCCCGGGCGGCCTCGGTGACCAGCGGGCCGGTGATGCCCTCGACGGCGCCGCCGGCCCGGGCCAGCAGCGCCTGGACCACCGGGGACTCCTCGGCGACCAGTTCGCGGGCGTCCCGCACCAGGGCGTTGCCGGAGGAGTACTGCTCCCAGCAGCCCCGGTTGCCGCACGGGCAGCGGTGGCCGCCGGGCACCACCTGCATGTGCCCGAACTCGCCGGCCAGCCCGTACTTGCCCCGGTCCACGTAGCCGTCGCGGACGACGGCGCCGCCGATGCCGGTGCCCAGGGTGAGCATCACCATGTGCTCCTCGCCCCGGCCGGCGCCGAAGCGCCACTCGGCCCAGGCGGCGGCGTTGGCGTCGTTCTCGACGATCACCGGGAAGCGCAGCCGGGAGCTGAGTGCTTCCCGGAGCGGTTCGCCGCGCCAGTTGAGGTGCGGGGCGAAGAGCACGGTGGAGCGCTCGGCGTCGACCCAGCCGGCCGCGCCGATGCCGACCGCGTGGACGTCGTGCCGGTCGGCGAGTTCCAGCACCAGTTCGACGATGACGTCCTCGACCACCTTGGCGCTCTTGGACTTGTCGGGCGTGTCGGTGCGCAGCTTCTCCAGCACCTTGCCCTCGCCGTCGACCACCCCGGCGACCACCTTGGTGCCGCCGATGTCGACGCCGATGGTCGGCAGCCGGAGCAGGCCGACCGGCAGGGCCCGGCGGCGGCGCTCGGCGCGCGGCCCGAGGCCGAGCAGGGTGGGCAGGACCGGCGGACGGTTGCCGCCGTGGGGGCTGGTCACGGCTGGTCACGCTCCTCGGCAGGGTCGGCGGGCGCAGGGTCGACGGGGTGTGCAGGGTCGACGGGGTGTGCAGGGTCGACGGGGTGTGCAGGGTCGACGGGGTGTGCAGGGTCGGCGGCGCCGGCCCCGGGGGCGGGCGGTGCCGCGGGCCGGGCCAGCTCGTGCGAGAGCTCGGCCAGGTCGGAGCCGCCCGCCATCTCGGTGGTGAGCTGTTCCAGGCCGATCTCCGCCCGCGCGTGGCTGCCCGCCATGCGGCCGCGCTTCAGCAGGGTGAAGTGGTCGCCGACCAGGTAGGCGTGGTGCGGGTTGTGGGTGATCAGGACGACGCCGAGTCCGGCGTCCCGGGCGGCGGTGACGTACTTGAGCACCACTCCGGACTGCTTGACGCCGAGCGCGGCGGTCGGCTCGTCCAGGACGAGCACCTTGGCGCCGAAGTGCACGGCGCGGGCGATGGCCACGCACTGGCGCTGGCCGCCGGACAGGGTGCCGATCGGGCGGTCCACGTCGGGCAGGTCGATGCCCATGTCCGCGAGTGCCCGGCGGGTGGTGGCGCGCATGCCGTCGGCGTCGATCCGCAGGCCGCCCCAGCGCTTGTGCCCCTGCTCGGAGCCGAGGAAGAAGTTCCGCCAGACGGGCATCAGCGGGACGACGGCGAGGTCCTGGTAGACGGTGGCGATGCCCCGGTCCAGGGCCTGGCGCGGGGAGTCGAGGCGGACCTCCTCGCCGGCCACCGTGAAGGTGCCCTCGTCGTGCCGGTGCAGCCCCGCGATGATCTTGATCAGGGTGGACTTGCCGGCGCCGTTGTCGCCGAGCACGCAGCTGATCTCGCCGGACCGCAGGGTCAGCGAGACGTCCTCCAGGGCGCGCACGGTGCCGTAGGTCTTCCCGATCCCGGTGAGGGAGAGCAGCTCGGTCATCGGGGCCCCCGTTCGGCGCGGCGCTTGACCCAGGTGTTCAGCAGGGCGGCGAGCAGCAGCATCGCACCGAGGAAGAACTTGAACCAGTCGGGGTTCCACTGGGCGTAGATGATGCCCTTGCTGGCCATGCCGAAGATCAGCGCGCCCAGCGCGGAGCCGACCACCGAGCCGTAGCCGCCGGTGATCAGGCAGCCGCCGATGACGGCCGCGACGATGTAGATGAGTTCGTTGCCGACGCCCTCGCCGGACTGCACGGTGTCGAAGGAGAACAGCAGGTGCTGGCCGAGCACCCAGGCGCCGAAGCCGACGAACAGGTAGAGCACGGTCTTCGTCCGGGCGACCGGGACGCCGACGGCCCGGGCCGCGGCCGCGTCGCCGCCGACCGCGAAGACCCAGTTGCCGAAGCGGGTGCGCAGCAGCACCCAGCTGCCGGCCAGCAGCAGGCCGAGCCACCACCAGACGGTCGCCTTGATCGTCAGCCCGCCGACGGTCACCTCGGAGGCGAACAGCCAGCGGCAGGAGGCGAAGCCCTCCATGTCGGAGATCGGCTTGGTGGAGACGGTGCCCGAGACCAGCTTGGTGACGCCGAGGTTGGCGCCGGTCAGCATCAGGAAGGTGCCGAGGGTGACGATGAAGCTCGGCAGTTTGGTGCGGGAGAGCATCCACCCGTTGAACAGGCCGACCGCCAGCGTGACGGCCAGCGAGACCAGCACGCCCACCCAGGTCACCGCGGTGAGCTGGTAGGAGACCATCGACGAGGTCAGCGCGGCGGTGGTGACCAGGACGCCGGCGGACAGGTCGAACTCGCCGCCGATCATCAGCAGCGAGACGGGTACCGCCATGATCCCGATGGTGGAGGCCGCGTACAGCACGGTGCCGAGCGAGGAGACCCGCAGGAAGGGCTCGGCGACGGCGGCGAAGACCAGGAAGACCGCGACGGCGGCGATCAGCGCGCCGAGTTCGGGCCGGCCGGCCAGGCGGCGCAGCGCGGCCGGGCGCTCGCGGCCCTGGACGAGGAGGTCCGGGGAGCTCACCTGGTCCCCCTCGCCACGTACTCGGCGAGCGCGTCCGCGTCGTCCTTGGTGAGGATCTGCGGGCCGGTGGCGACCGGCTTGCCGCCGCCGAGCATGTCCAGGTTGGAGCGGTAGAGCCAGAGCAGGTCGACGCCCTCGTAGCCCTGGAGGTACGGCTGCTGGTCGACCGCGAAGCCGACGGTTCCCGCCTTGAGGCCGGACACCACCTGCGTGCCCAGGTCGAAGGTGTCGAGCTCGACCGGGCGGCGGGTGTCCTGGATCGCCTGGAGTCCGGTGGCGGCCATCGGGCCGGAGAGGGTGAGCACGGTGTCGATGGACGGGTCCGCCTGGAGCTTGGCGGAGACCGCCGCGCGGGCGTCGGGCATGTTGACGCCGTCGACGTACAGCACCTGGAAGGCGCCGCCGGAGGTGCCCCGGGCGCCGCCGCAGCGCTGCTCCTGGCCGACGTTGCCCTGCTCGTGGATGACGCAGAGGACGTTCTTGCGGCCGCGGGCGGCCAGCTCGGTCCCGGCCGCCTGGCCGGCGGTGCTCTCGTCCTGGCCGATGTGGGTCAGCGCGCCGAACCGGGCGGAGAACTCCTGACCGGAGTTGATCGTGATGACCGGGATGCCGGCGGCCCTGGCCTTGCCGAGCACGTCGGCCATCGCCTCGCCCTTGGCGAGGGTGACCAGCAGGCCGTCGACCTTCTGGTCGATGGCGGCCTGGACGAGCTGGACCTGGTTCTGGGTCTGCGCGTCGTTGGAGTACAGGAAGGTGATGTTGTCCTTGGCGGCGGCCTGCTCGGCGCCCTTGCGCACGGTGTCCCAGAAGGCGTCGCCGGCCCCCGCGTGGGTCACCATGGCGACCTTCCAGCGCGGGGTGGTGACGGCGCCGCCGGCGGCGGCGGAGGCCTTGGCGCGGGCCTCCTCGGCGCGTCTGCCTCCGGTGCTGCTGCAGCCGGCGACGGCGACCGTCAGGGCCAGGACGGCCAGTGCCGCGGCGACGGGCCGGAGCCGGCGGACGGGACTCATGCGGGTTGTGCTCATCCCCATAGTCTCGCTTCCCGGCGGACGGGCGTTCGCACCGCCTCGCCCGGCGGGGCGATCCGTCCGGACGGTATCGTGCCCTGCGGGGGGATTCCTGGGAGTCCGCTGGACGCGACGTCCGGGCAGAGCCTGCCAGGGTGGCAGACTGGGGCGGACCCGAAAAGGGAGCTTCACGGAAACGTGATGTTCCTCTCAGGTTCCGCACAGATTCGGACGGCAACCGATCCCCGTTACGCGCCGTCTGATGCCATTGAGGTGGCGTTCCGGGCGAGTGGGGCCCGGGCGGCTTCGAACCCGGATACGAGAAACATTCATGCAACTGACAGGTACGCCGTTCTTCGTCTGCACGGTCGTTCTCGTGCCGATCTCCATCGCCGTGGCGATGTGGGCCTGGGCCCGGGTCAAGGGACCCGAGCCCGTACGCGTCCTGTCCAGGCTCGCCATGATCGTCTTCTGTCAGGCCACCGCGGTGGTCATGGTCTTCGTGATGGTCAACAACGCCAACCTGATCTACGGCAACTGGGACGACCTGCTCGGGACCGGCAAGCACGTGCGCGCGGTGCCGGTCGTGCCGCCGGCCGACCCGGCCCCGGGGGCCGGTCAGGGCGCCTCCCCGGCCCCGGGCGCATCCGCCCCGGCGGGCGACGCGGCGCACCCGCCGGCCAACAAGGTCCAGCAGGCCTTCCGCGGCGTCGACGACCCGAAGGTGCCGAACGACGTCCAGAAGACCGACCTCAAGGGCCAGCTGTCCGGCGTCGACGGCGAGGTGCTGGTCTGGCTGCCGCCGCAGTACAACGACCCCGCGTACAAGGACAAGAAGTTCCCGGTGGTCGAGCTGATCCCCGGCTTCCCCGGCTCCTCCTCCACCTGGTACGGCACGCTGAAGGTCTCCGAGCAGCTCAAGCCCCTGATGCAGCAGGGCAAGGTGGCCCCGTTCATCCTGGTCTCGCCGCGCACCCTGCTGCTGGGCAACCGCACCGACGCCGGCTGCACCGACGTGCCGGGCAAGGTCAACGCGGACACCTGGCTCACCCGGGACGTGCCGCAGATGGTCCTGGACAACTTCCGGGCCGACCCCTCCGCCGACCGCTGGGCGATCGCGGGCTACTCGGCCGGCGCCCACTGCGCCACCAAGCTCTCGCTGGCCCACCCCAACCGCTACCGGGCGGGCATCAGCCTCTCCGGCTACAACGACCCGGCGAAGGAGCCGGACTCGCTGGTCGGCAAGGACGCGAAGCTGCGCGAGGCCAACAACCCGGTGACCATCGTGAAGGCCGCGCCCCAGCCGCCGAAGGTCTCGCTGTACGTCTCCGGCAACAAGGGCGACGGCTACGAGGACGGCCAGGCCGTCGCCGCCGCCGCCAAGGCGCCGACCACCGTCCAGGTGGTCGAGACCACCGGACCGCACACCAGCGATGTGTGGAAGGACATGGTGCCGGGCGTCTTCGAGTGGCTGACCGGCATCATCCCGGCCCAGTAGCGGAGCACTCCCGCGCAGAGCGGCGGCCCCGGAGCNGCTCCGGGGCCGCCGCTCTGCGCGGAGGGACCGCTCTGCGCGGAGGGACCCTCAGGCGAGTTCGAGGGCCAGGTAGAAGTCCACCCGGTCCTCCAGCCGGGACAGGTCACGGCCGGTCAATTCCTCGATGCGGCCGATCCGGTACCGCAGGGTGTTGACGTGGACGTGCAGCTGCGCGGCGCACCTGGTCCACGAGCCGTCCGAACGGAGGAACGCCTCCAGCGTGCGGACCAGGTCCGCCTGGTGCTCGATGTCGTAGGCGATCACGGTGTCCAGCAGCCGGCTGCGGAAGGCCCGGCGCACCTCGTCCGGGACGGCCGCGAGCAGCAGTACGTGCGAGGCCAGCTCCTCCGGCCCGGCCACGCAGACCCGGCCGACCCTGGCGGCGGCGATCCGGCGGGCGTGCCGGGCCTCCTCCAGCGCGCCGCGCAGCCCGACCGCCTCCTTGGCGGGGGCCGAGACCCCGAGGGTGATCCGGCCCTCCGAGCCGAGCCCGGCCTCCAGCGGGGCGAGCAGCTCGCGCAGGGTGTCGGCGGGCACCGGGCTGTCCAGTGCGGGCAGCACCACCACCGCGCCGGCCCCGGCCCCGGCGACCAGCGCCCGGTCGCTGGTGCCGCCCAGCGCCTCCTCCAGGATCGCCCGCACCGCGCCCTCGGGCAGGCCGGTGCCCTCGGCGCTGAGCACCAGCCAGGAGCCTTCCGCCGCCTGCGGCTTCGGCTCGCGGCTCTCGTAGCGGGCGGCCATCGCCGAGGACGCGTACAGGGTGCGGCTGATCTCGGCCGGGTCCGCGTCGCGCTGGAGCAGGGTGAGCACCTCGTCGGCGAGGCGGCGGCGCAGCCGGCGGCCCTCGTCCCGGCGCTGGCGTTCGGCGGCGACCAGCCGGGCCAGGTTCTCGGCGAGCTGCTGGCGCTTCGCGGTCCACTCGGTGACGTCGCCCGCGACCGCGAGCACCCAGTCGGCGAGCGGCGCCTCGGCCTCGGGCGCGGCCGGCGCGGGCAGCAGCGAGTAGGCGCCGGCCGCGAGGCGGGCCCGGTGCGGGGGGCGGCGGCGCTGGCGCTGGGCGGCGAGGTGGGCGCGGATCAGCTGGTCCCGGTCGGCGGGCGGGAGCCGGTCGACGGGGCCGGCGATCACCGCGCCGGTCGGGGTGAGCACCCAGCAGTCGAGGTCGAGGTCGCCGCCGAGCAGGTCGAGGACGGCGTCCAGGCCGCCGCCGCCGGCCGCCGAGACCAGCAGCCGGTGCCGGTCGACCAGGGCCGCCAGGTCGGCGGCCCGGTCGGCGGAGACCTGGCGGCCGACGAACTCGGTGACGGTGCCGAAGGCGATGTCGTCGGGGACGGCCAGCAGCGGCATCCGGTGCCGGCGGCAGGCCTCGACGAGGTCCTCGGGGACGGGGCCGACCTCGGCCTCGCCGGCCGCCAGGGCGACCGCGCCGCCGGCCACGATGGTGCGCACGAAGCGCTCCGAGTCGGCCGGGGCGGTGCGCCAGAGCATGCCGGTGAGGACCAGCTCGCCGCCGTGCAGATAGCGCCCCGGGTCGTGCAGGTCGGTCGTCATCACCCCGCTGACCTGCCGGTCCAGCTCCTCCTCGGCCGCGAGCAGACGCAGGCGCGGGGCGCCGGGGGCGAGCAGGTCACGGA
>NZ_JZWY01000497.1:0-4451 GCF_000966955.1 Streptomyces sp. NRRL S-495 | reverse complement strand
GGTCACGGACACGCATCCGGAGGCTCCTAACGGGCAGGTGGCGGGGGCGGGGGCGGTCCGAGGGCTCGGTCCGGGGTGACAGTGTGCCCGAACATCCGTGCTCGGCGTTACGTCCCAACGGGTGCCCGGACCACGGGGCCGTAGCTCGGGAATCACGGCCGGATTACGGTCGTAGGTGTGGCCCGGCCGACGGCTGGGCTGCGAGATCGTCCTTCTTAGAGGAACGTACAGGATGCCGGGCGGGACCACAGCCGGGGCTTCATGCCATCGGTGACTGCCAGTGGCCCCCGTCACAGCGGTTCACTGGCCACACGCCGCCGGACACACCCCGGTGACCGGAATCCGACGCGGAGGCGACGACGCGGAGGTCCCGGTCCGAACACCGGGGCCCGGGCGACCGGGCCGGGCACTGTGCCCACCCGTCCGGACGGTTACGACTTGAGGAGACACCCGCATGGAGTTCCTTCGGCCCGCCACCTGGGACGAGGCGCTCGCGGCGAAGGCCGAACACCCGACCGCGCTGCCCATCTCGGGCGGCACGGACGTCATGGTCGAGATGAACTTCGACGTGCACCGGCCACCCGCGATTCTCGACCTGAACCGCGTCACCGAGCTCACCGAGTGGTCGAACGACGGCGAGGTGGTCCGACTCGGCGCAGCCGTCCCCTACAGCCGGATCATCGACGAGCTGTCCGGCCCGCTGCCCGGCCTCGCGCTGGCCGCCCACACCGTCGGATCCCCGCAGATCCGCAACCGGGGCGGCGTCGGCGGCAACCTGGGCGCGGCCTCGCCGGCCGGCGACTCCCACCCGGCGCTGCTGGCGGCCGGCCGGGACGTCCTGGTCGAGGCGGCCTCGGTCCGCGGCACCCGGCTGATCCCGATCGACGACTTCTACGTCGGGGTGAAGCGCAACTGCCTGGAGCCGGACGAGCTGATCCGCGCCGTGCGGATCCCGGTCGCGGACGGCCCGCAGCAGTTCTCCAAGATCGGCACCCGCAACGCGATGGTGATCGCGGTCTGCGCGTTCGGCTTCGCGCTGCACCCGCGCAACGGCACCGTCGGCACCGGCATCGGCTCGGCCGCCCCCACCCCGCGCCGCGCCGTCGAGGCCGAGGAGTACCTGCGGGGCGTGCTCGCCGAGCGCGGCCTGTGGGAGAGCGGGGAGCTGCTGGGCGCCGAGGTGGTCCAGCGGTTCGGCGAGCTGGTCAAGGCCGCCGCCTCCCCGATCGACGACGTCCGGGGCACCGCCGACTACCGGCGGCACGCGCTCGCCGTGATGGCGCGGCGCACGCTCACCTGGACCTGGAACGACTACCGCAAGCAGATCAGGAGCGCGGCATGAGGGTCACGTTCACCGCCAACGGCAAGCCGGTCGAGGCCGACGACGTGTGGGAGGGCGAGAGCCTGCTCTACGTGCTCCGCGAACGCGTCGGGCTGCCCGGTTCGAAGAACGCCTGCGAGCAGGGCGAGTGCGGTTCCTGCACCGTCTACCTGGACGACGTGCCGGTCTGTTCCTGTCTGGTCGCGGCCGGCCAGGTGCAGGACCGCGAGGTGCGCACCGTCGAGGGGCTCGGCGGCGAGGACGGCGAGCTGGGCCTGGTCCAGCAGGCGTTCGTGGACGCGGGCGCCGTCCAGTGCGGCTTCTGCACGCCGGGCCTGCTGGTGCAGACCGACGCGCTGCTGGCGCAGGACGCCCAGCCGTCGGACGCGGACATCCGCGAGGCCCTGTCGGGCAACCTGTGCCGGTGCACCGGCTACGAGAAGATCATGGACGCGGTGCGGCTGGCGTCCGCCCGCAAGTGCGCCGGCACCCCTGCCGGCGGGGCGGTGGCGGAATGAACGCGCGGACGAACACCCACGGCAGTGCCGGGACCGGTGCCGGGACGGGTGCCGGGACGAGTGCCCAGAACAGTGCCAGGACCATCCAGGGCCAGAAGAACCTCCAGGACATCCGGCAGTCCAGCAAGGACGGCATCGGCGGCTCGACGCTGCGCCCGGACGGCACGCTGAAGGTGCGCGGCGAGTTCGCGTACTCCTCCGACATGTGGCACGAGGACATGCTCTGGGGCATGGCGCTGCGCTCGCCGCACCCCCGGGCGAACATCCTCTCCGTGGACATCTCCGAGGCGCTCACCGTGCCCGGCGTGTACGCGGTGCTCACCCACGAGGACATCCCCGGCGCCAAGTACTACGGCCTGGAGATCGCCGACCAGCCGGCCCTGGCGATCGACAGGATCCGGTACCACGGCGAGTCGATCGCGCTGGTCGCCGCCGACCACCCGGAGACCGCCCGGCGCGCGGTGAAGAAGATCAAGGTCGAGTACGAGGTGCTCACCCCGATCGTCACCGAGGAGCAGTGCCTCGACCCGGAGACGTACGGCTACGTCCACGAGCCGCACGAGTACAAGTCGCACGCCCACGGCAACATCTGCCACGAGCAGCACCTGGTCTCCGGCCTCGGCGTGACCGACGAGGTGCGGGCCCTGGCGGACGTCGTGGTCAGCGGCACCTACGAGGTCGGCATGCAGGACCAGGCCTTCCTCGGCCCGGAGTCCGGGCTCGCGGTGCCGGCCGAGGACGGCGGCATCGACCTCTACATCGCCACCCAGTGGCTGCACGTGGACCGCCAGCAGATGGCGCCGGTGCTCGGACTGCCGGAGGAGAAGGTCCGGCTCACCCTGGCCGGTGTCGGCGGGGCGTTCGGCGGCCGCGAGGACCTCTCGATGCAGATCCACGCCTGCCTGCTGGCCCAGCGCACCGGCAAGCCGGTCAAGATCGTCTACTCCCGGGACGAGTCCTTCTTCGGCCATGTGCACCGTCACCCGGCGAAGATGTACTACGAGCACGGCGCCACCCGGGACGGCAAGCTGGTCTACGCCGATGCCCGGATCGTGCTGGACGGCGGCGCCTACGCCTCCGCCTCGCCCGCCGTGGTCGGCAACGCGGCCTCGCTGGGCCACGGCCCCTATGTGATCCCGAACGTGCGGATGCACGCCGTCGCGCTCTACAGCAACAACCCGTCCTGCGGGGCGATGCGCGGCTTCGGCGCGGTGCAGGCGGCGTTCGGCTACGAGACCCAGATGGACCGGCTGGCCGCCGAACTGGGCATGGACCCGGTCGAGTTGCGCCGGCTCAACGCCATGAAGCAGGGCGACCTGATGCCCACCGGCCAGGAGATCGACGCACCCGCGCCGGTCGCCGAACTGCTGCGCCGGGTCAAGGACATGCCGCTGCCGCCGCCGCTCGACACCGACGACCTGGACGTGCGGCTGCTGCCCGGCGCGCTGTCCAACACCTCGCACGGCGAGGGCATCGTGCGCGGCGTCGGCTACTCGGTCGGCATCAAGAACGTC
The DNA here is from genome assembly GCF_000966955.1 of Streptomyces sp. NRRL S-495. NCBI lineage: Bacteria > Bacillati > Actinomycetota > Actinomycetes > Kitasatosporales > Streptomycetaceae > Streptomyces > Streptomyces sp. NRRL S-495. Next base: position 1,098 of record NZ_JZWY01000497.1, on the reverse strand, counting down.
GGCTTCTCCGAGGGCTTCGACGACTACTCCACCGCCCGGGTGCGACTGGAGGTGATCGGCGGCGAGCCGGTCGCCCTGGTGCACACCGCGATGGCCGAGGTCGGCCAGGGCGGCGTCACCGTGCACGCCCAGATCGCGCGGACCGAGCTGGGCGTCGAGCAGGTGACCATCCACCCCGCCAACACCGAGGTGGGCTCGGCCGGTTCGACCTCCGCCTCCCGCCAGACCTACATGACGGGCGGCGCGGTCAAGCTGGCCGCCGAGGCGGTCAAGCGCGAGCTGATCGAGAAGGGCCGGCGCCGCTACGGCTGGACCCAGCAGGACCTCACACTGGCCGGCGGCAAGGTCGTCTCCGAGTCGGCCGGCGCGCTGGTCTCCATGGTCGACCTGCTCGGCGAGGACGCCATCGACCTCACCCGCGAGCACCACCACCGCCCGACCGTCCCCTTCGACAAGGAGACCGGGCAGGGCTTCGGCCACGTCCAGTACACCTTCTGCGCCAACCGCGCGGTGGTCGACGTGGACGTCGAACTCGGCCTGGTCAAGGTGGTCGAGCTGACCGCCGTCCAGGACGTCGGCAAGGCGCTCAACCCGCTGTCGGTGGTGGGCCAGATCCAGGGCGGCTGCACCCAGGCGCTCGGGCTCGCGGTGATGGAGGAGATCATCGTGCGGGACGGCAAGGTGCGCAACGCCTCCTTCACCGACTACCTCATCCCCACCATCCTGGACACCCCGCCGATCCCGGTGGAGATCCTCGAACTCCCCGACCCGCACGCCCCGTACGGGCTGCGCGGGGTGGGCGAGGCGCCGACCGTCTCGGCGACGCCGTCCATCGTGGCCGCCATCCGCAACGCCACCGGCCTGGCACTGCGCCGGATCCCGGTCCGGCCCGAGCACCTGACCACCGAACGGCCCGGGGAGCTGTAGGGCCCGTCCCCGGCCCGCTCCCCCACCCCCCACGACTCCCCGGGGCGGCGTCCGGTCTTCCCCGCCGCCCCGGGGCCGAGCACGGCCCGTACGACCCGCACGACCCGCACGACCTGCGGCATCCGCATGACCTGCACGATCTGCACGGCACCACCCGGCACTACCCGTCAC
>NZ_JZWY01000496.1:0-5419 GCF_000966955.1 Streptomyces sp. NRRL S-495 | reverse complement strand
CACCACCCGGCACTACCCGGCACCGCTGGCACCGCTGGCACCACCACCGCACTGCCACCGCACCAGGACCGCCGCCCGCCCACGCCGGGGCCCGGCGACGGCCCGCACCACCCGTGCAACCGTGAGTCGAATCGTCCCCCTGTGCCACGCCTTCGTCGCCTGGCTGCCAGGTCGGCTCGCCCACCCCAACCCCCTTTGACACTTGGGAGTGGACATGACCAGGATCCCCACGGAGCCCGGCACCACTGCAGACAGACCCACCGAGGCCGACGAGGCCACCGGGAACGACGCCCCCACGTCGGTCCCGGCCGCGCCCAGGAACGCACTGGACGCCTACTTCAAGATCTCCGCCCGGGGCTCGACCCTCGCCAATGAACTCCGGGGTGGCCTCACCACCTTCATGGCGATGGCCTACATCATCCTGCTCAACCCGCTGATCCTCGGCGGCGCCGACGTCACCGGCGTCAAGCTGGACCACGCGGCGCTCACCACCGCCACCGCGCTCGCGGCGGCCGTCACCACCGTCCTGATGGGCGTGGTCGGCAATGTGCCGCTCGCCCTCGCGGCCGGCCTCTCCGTCTCCGGCGCCGTCTCGGCCCTGGTGGTGCCGCACACCACCTGGCCGCAGGCGATGGGCCTGTGCGTCATCTACGGCCTGCTGATCGTGCTGCTGGTGGTCTCCGGCCTGCGCGAGAAGATCATGAACGGCATACCCCTGCCGCTCAAGCACGCCATCACCATCGGCATCGGCCTGTTCGTCACCGTGATCGGCCTCTTCAAGGCCGGCTTCATGCACACCGGCGGACCCACCCCGCTCTCGCTCGGCCCGGCGGGCGAACTCACCGGCTGGCCGGTCCTGGTCTTCTGCCTCACCCTGCTCGCCATCTTCGTGCTGATGGCCCGCAACGTGCGCGGCGCGATCCTCATCGGCATCGCCGGCGGCACCGTGGTCGCGATGATCGTCAACAAGCTCGCCGACGTACCCGCCGAGGCCTGGCGCAACTCCGCGCCGGTCTGGCCCGGTTCGCCGGTCGCCGCGCCCGACTTCAGCCTGTTCGGCGACGTCGACCTGTTCGGCGCCTTCGGCGGCCAGGGCCTGGGCGCGATCAGCGCCTCGGTCGCGGTCTTCACCCTCGTCCTGGCCGGCTTCTTCGACGCGATGGCCACCATCATCGGCGTCGGCACCGAGGCCGGACTCGCCGACCGGCGCGGCCGGATGCCCGGCCTGTCCAAGGCCCTGTTCATCGACGGCGCCGGCGGCGCGGTCGGCGGCCTGGCCGGCGCCTCCGGGCAGACCGTGTTCGTCGAGTCCGCGACCGGCGTCGGCGACGGCGCCCGCACCGGACTCGCCTCCACCGTCACCGGCGGACTGTTCGCCCTGATGCTGTTCTTCTCGCCGCTGGCCGCCATCGTGCCGGTCGAGGTGGCCTCGGCGGCCCTCGTCGTCATCGGCTCGATGATGATGAGTCAGGCCCGGCACATCGACTGGTCCGACCGCGAGGTGGCCATCCCGGCCTTCCTCACCTGCACGCTGATGCCGTTCACCTACAGCATCACCGCCGGTGTCGCGGCCGGCGTGATCTCCTACACGGTGATCAAGGCCGGCCGGGGGCGGTGGCGCGAGCCCGGGGCGCTGATGTGGATCCTCACCGGGGTGTTCGTCGTCTACTTCGCGCTCGGCCCGGTCAAGTCCTGGCTCGGCGTGCACTGACCGCCCGACCTCTCTTTCGGAGCACCCGCCGCCGTACGGGATCGTTCTCCCGTACGGCGGCGGCCCCACCGGCCCGTCCCGTCCTCGCCCGCCCCCTCCGCACCCGATTGACTACCCTCGAAAGCGCAAAGGAGCTTCCGTCATGCAGGACATCGCCGAGCAGCTGCTGGCCTGGCACACGTCCGGCCGCTCCTTCGCCGTGGCCACCGTCGTCGGGGTCACCGGTAGCGCTCCGCGCGACCCGGGCGCCGCGCTCGCCGTCGACGCGGACGGCGAGGCGATCGGCAGCGTCTCCGGCGGCTGCGTCGAGGGCGCCGTCTACGAGCTGTGCCGGGCCGCGATCGAGTCCGGCGAGCCGGTGCTGGAACGGTTCGGCTACAGCGACGAGGACGCCTTCGCCGTCGGCCTGACCTGCGGCGGGATCCTGGACGTCTTCGTCCAGCCGGTGCGCCCCGGGGCCGACCCGGCCCTCGACGCCGGTATCGCGCTGATCGCCGACGGCACCCCGGTGGCGCTCGCCCGGGTCGTCGCCGGACCGGCCGGACTGCTCGGCGCCACCGTCGCCGTCACCGCCGACACCCACCACGGCCTGCTCTCCCCCGCGCCCTCCGTGGCCGCCCCGCTGGAGCGGTCGGTCGTCGCCGAGGCCCGGGCCATGCTCGACGCCGGCCGCACCGGCCGGCTCGTCCTCGGCCTGGACGGGCGCCCCTGCGACGAGCACGGGCAGGGCACCGTCACCCTCTTCGTGGAGTCGTACGTGCCCGCGCCGCGGATGCTGGTGTTCGGCGCGATCGACTTCGCCGCCGCGGTGGTACGGATCGGCAAGTTCCTCGGCTACGACGTCACCGTCTGCGACGCCCGGCCCGTCTTCGCCACCGAACGGCGCTTCCCCGAGGCCGACCGGGTGGTCGTCGACTGGCCGCACCGCTACCTGGACACCCAGCTGGACCGGCTGGACGGCCGGACCGTGCTCTGCGTGCTCACCCACGACGCCAAGTTCGACCTCCCGCTGCTGGAACGCGCGCTGCGACTGCCGGTCGGCTACGTCGGCGCGATGGGCTCGCGCCGCACCCACCGCGAGCGCGAGGCCGGACTGCGCGCGGCCGGACTGACCGATGCCGAGATCGGGCGGCTGCGCTCGCCCATCGGCCTCGACCTCGGCGCCCGCACCCCCGAGGAGACCGCCGTCTCCGTCGCCGCCGAGATCGTCGCCCACCGGCGCGGCGGCAGCTGCCTGCCGCTGAGCGCCGGGACCGGGCCGATCCACCACGACCTGGCACAGGCCCCGGCGGCGGCCGAGGACAGCCGGGAGACACCGGCCCGCCGGGACCGCAAGCCGCACGCCGCCTAGGGATCCAGGGCCCTGGGCGGTCAGCGCACCACGTTGTAGGCCTCGCAGATCAGGGGCGGGCCGCCCGCCATCCCCACCTCGCGGAGGATCGGCATCAGCACCGCCGCGAAGTGCTCGAAGGCCTCCCGGGACTCCCAGACGTCCGTCACGTGCCAGCCCGCGCCGTCCGGCAGCGGGCCGGCCGCGTGTGTCAGCAGCCCGCGCACCGGCCAGTCCTCGGGCCGGTTCAGCCCGGAACCGCCGGTCAGCCGGTCCACCGACTCCTCGTACTGCTCCCGGCTGACCCCGGGAAGGTCGAACACCACGATGACCGCCATCGGGACACTCCTGTCCTGCGCCGCCCGCGCACCCTGCGCCGCCGCGCTCCGGGGCGGCGTCCGCTCACCGCCCGGCCGCCTCCCAGTGCAGCCCGCGAACCGTCCCGACGGCCACCCGGTACCGCCGACCGGGTGAATTGCGGGCCCCTCAGGAGCGGAGCACGCTGGAATCGAGGACTCGTCCGGGCCCTCGCCCGCGCCCGGGAAGGGGCACCGCCATGCGCGCGCTACTGGAGATCGAACTCGACACCCAGACGGCCAACCGGGCCGTCGCGGACGGCGCCATCATGGCGAGGTTCAACCAGATCATGGCCGACCTGAAGCCCGAGGCGGCCTACGCCTTCCCGCGCAACGGCCGGCGCTGCCAGATCGTGGTCGTCGACGTCGCCGACGAGGCCTCCGTGGTCGCGATCTGCGAGCCGTTCTGGCTGGAGTTCAACGCCCACATCGACATGCACATCTGCATGAACCCGGACGATCTCCGCGAGGGCCTCGGCCGCGTCGGGCGCTGAGCCGCCTGGCCCTGATTCCGACCGGGCGGACCGGTCGGAATCAGTCCGAGACCGCCAGCTTCACGCCGAAGCCGACCACGGCCAGGCCCGACACCCGGTCCATCGCCCGGCGCGCCGCCGGGCGGCGCAGCCAGCCGCGCAGCGCCTGGGCGAAGCCCACCAGCACCGTCGACCAGAGCAGGCCCTCGACCACGTGCACGCAGGTCAGCGCCACCCCGGCGGCGAAGTGCGGTGCCCCCGCCGGGATGAACTGCGGCAGCACCGCCACGTAGAAGACACCCACCTTGGGGTTGAGCAGGTTGGTCAGCAGACCGCGCCGCCAGCCCGCGGCGAGGCCGCCGGCCGGGGTGTCGGCTGCGGCGGCGTCCTCGGGCTCCGGGTTCGCGTTCGCGTTCGCGCGGGAGCGGAGCATTCCCACGCCCATCCACACCAGGTACGCGGCACCCGCCCAGCGGAGGATCTCGTAGCCCAGCTGCGAGGCGGTGAGCAGCGCCGTCACACCGGCCGAGGTGAGCGCTCCCCAGAGCAGCGTGCCGGTCTGGATGCCGAGCACCACGCCCCAGGCCTGCCGCCGGTGGCCGAGCGCCGAGGTGCGGAGGATCAGGGCGGTGTCCAGGCCCGGGGTGAGCGTCAGCAGGCCCACGACGAGGGCGAAGGACCACAGGGCGGTCGTCATCTCCATGGCCCACGATCGTAATGGCCCACGATCGCACGGGGGCCGGGCGGTGGAGGGGTCGGGCCGGGGCGGACGGCGGGACGGGTCAGGCCGGGCGGCGCACCCGCTCGGCCACCCGGCGGCCCTCCTGCTCGGTCGGGTCGAACTCGACCCGCTGCCCCTCGACCAGCGTCCGGTCGCCGCCGTCCGCCGCCACGATCGAGTCGTAGTACACGTACAGCGCCGGGCCGTCGTCGTCGGGGGTGATCAGGCCGTACCCATGGTCGGCCTGATAGGACTGCACGATACCGGTGGCCATCGGGGTCTCCTCGGGTCCGTTGTCGGCACGCGGGCCGCGACCTCCCCCCTCGCCACCCATGATCGGTGCAGAACCCGCCGGGCGCACGCCCCGGCCCGAACCGGAGGACGGCGACGGATGCGGACGGCCCGCGCGATCTCCCTGCTCCTGCTGCTCCAGGCCCGCCGCAGCATGACCGGCGCCGAACTCGCCGCCGAACTGGAGGTCTCCGAGCGCACCGTGCAGCGCGACGTCCTGGCGCTGGCCGAGGCCGGGGTCCCGGTGTACGCCGACCGGGGGCGGGCCGGCGGCTACCGGCTGCTCGACGGCTACCGCACCCGGCTGACCGGGCTGGACCGGACCGAGGCCGAGGTGCTGCTGCTGGCCGGACTGCCCGGGCCGCTCCAGGACATGGGCCTCGCCGATCCGGCGCTCGCGGCCCGGCTGAAGGTGGCCGGCGAACTGGGCGGGGCGCCGGCCGCCGGGGCACGGCGGTTCCACCTGGACGCGCCCGGCTGGTTCCGCGACGCCCCCGTGCCGCCGCTGCTGGCCGAGGTCGCGCGGGCCGTGTGGGG
>NZ_JZWY01000495.1:0-4770 GCF_000966955.1 Streptomyces sp. NRRL S-495 | reverse complement strand
CGCGCGGGCCGTGTGGGGCGGACGGCTGCTGCGGGCGCGCTACCGGCGGCGGCCGGAGGCGGACCCGGTCGAGCGGGTGCTGCGGCCGGCCGGCCTGGTGCTGAAGGCGGGCACCTGGTACCTGGTCGCCCGGCCGGACGAGGAGGGCGCCGAGCACCGGGTGTACCGGGTGGACCGGCTGGTCGCCGCCGAACCCCGCGAGCGGTGGTCCGCCCCCGACCGGGCCGACGAGACGTTCGACCTGGCCGCGTTCTGGGAGGCCCGGGCCGAGGGGTTCGCCCGCTCGCTGCTGCGGGAGACCTTGACCGTACGGCTCAGCCCGCTCGGCCTGGAGCGGCTGCCGCACCTGCTCGAACCGGTCGCCGCCCGGGAGGCGCTGGCGAGCGCCGGGCCACCGGACGGCGACGGCCGGGTGACCGTCCGGCTTCCCGTGGAGTCCCTGGAGGTCGGCTACGAGGAGATCCTGCGGCTCGGCCCCGAGGCCGAGGTGCTGGAGCCGCCGGCCCTGCGGCAGCGGCTGGCCGGGGCGGCGGCCCGCACCGCCGCCCTCTACGGCCCCCCTCAGCGGTAGCCGGCCGGGTCCACCGGGCCGTCCGCGCCCTCGATGTCCACCAGGTAGCGCCAGGCGTCCGGGCGGCTCCCGTCCAGGTCGGTGAAGCCGTACTCCAGGGCCAGGCCGCCGCTGGACAGCGAGGTGCCGTTGAACCGCGCCCGCTCGGGATCGGCGGCCAGCGCGACCACCGCGCGGCCCACGTACGCCGGGGACTCCGAGATGCCGAACTGCGGTTCGGCCGCCGTCGCCTCCCGCCACGTCCCCTCGGTGACGCCGAAGTGCTCCAGCATCATCTCCGAGCGCATCCAGCCCGGGGTGAGCGCCACCGCCGTCGCCCCGCGCGGGCCCAGTTCGTGCCCCAGCGCGAAGGCCATCCGCAGCACGGCGGCCTTGGCGATGTCGTAGAAGAAGGAGTTCCGGTAGCGGGTCGCGTTGTACTCGGCGGTGCCGTCGGTCATCTCGACCACCAGCCCGCCGGGGCGGCGCAGCAGCAGGGGCAGCAGGTGGTGGCTGGTGACCGCGTGCGTCTCGACGGCCAGCCGCAGCAGGCGCAGGCCCTTGTCGAGGTCGTGCTCCCAGACCGGGACGTTCCAGCCGAACAACTCCTCGCCGCCCCAGATGTCGTTCACCAGGATGTCCAGCCCGCCCTGCTCGGCCTCGATCCGGGCGGCCACCGCCGCCACCTCGGCCGGGACCAGGTGGTCGGCGCGCACCGCGATGCCCTGCCCGCCGGCGGCCGTCACCAGCGCCGCCGTCTCCTCCAGGGTCTCCGGCCGCCCGTAGTCCCCCCGGTGGCCCTCGGCGCTGCGCCCCGTCCCGTACACCGTCGCCCCGGCGGCGCCCAACGCCACCGCGATCCCCCGCCCGGCGCCCCGGGTGGCCCCCGCCACCAGTGCGGTCCTGCCCTTCAGCGGCTGCTCCGTCATGCCTCGCCCTTCCTCACGTGCCGCGGTGTTTCCACCCGTCGGCATCGATGCTCCCCCGGAATCCCGACACCTCCTGTCGGGATTCCGAGACGTCCATCGTCGCGCGGCACTACCGTGCGTGCATGGGGCTCAAGCACACGACCGAACCCGTCGAGGACGAGGATCCCGGCCTGGCCGAGGGGGCAGCGAGGACGGGGATCGTCCGGGACGGGGCGCGGCGTGCCTGGGACGAACCGTTCTTCCGCCGGACCTACGAGCCGATCGGCGAGGTGACCGCGGACGAGGTCCGGGCCGACCGGGCCGCGGCCTACGAGCGGACGAAGCAGGTCGCCGCTCGTCCCGAACGGGATCAGGGCCCCTCGTGGCCAGGCCCGGGGCACGCGGTGGCACCGCGTGCCCCGGGTACCGACACCGGGCTCAGGTGACGTTCAGCCGTGCCGCCAGGCGGAGGAGGCCGGGGGCGAGGCGGCTGAGGAAGCGGGCGGCCTTGGCCTCGGGGGTGACGGGGACGACGGGGCGGCCGGTGCGGACGGCGGTGAGGATGGCGGTGGCGACCTTCTCCGGCGGGAAGCCCCGGCGGGCGTAGAGGCGGGCGGCGCGGGCCTGCTTGGCGGCCTGTTCGTCGGCCGTGGTGGCGGAGAAGGTGGAGGTGCGGGTGATGTTGGTGTTGACGAGGCCCGGGCAGATGGTGGAGACGCCGATGCCGTGGCCGGCGAGTTCGGCGCGCAGGCAGTCGGAGAGCATGAAGACCGCGGCCTTGCTGGTGGCGTAGGCGGTGAGGGCCTTCGAGGGCAGGTACGCGGCGGCGGAGGACAGGTTGACGATGTGGCCGCCCTCGCCCCGGTCGGCCATCAGGGTGCCGAAGGCGCGGCAGCCGTGGATGACGCCCCAGAGGTTGACGTCCAGGACTCGCTGCCACTCCTTCTCGGTGGTCTCCAGGAAGGTGCCGGAGTGGCCGATGCCGGCGTTGTTGACGAGCACGTCGGGCACGCCGTGCTCGGCGGCGACCTGTTCGGCGAAGGCGTCGACGGCGGCGCCGTCGCTGACGTCGACCCGGTAGGCGTGGGCCGGCGGGCCGATCAGGGCGGCGAGTTCGGCGGTGCGGCGGGCCGCGTCGAGGTCGAGGTCGCAGACCACCACCCGGGCGCCCTCCGCGGCGAAGGCGAGCGCGGTGGCCCGGCCGATGCCGCTGCCGCCGCCGGTGACGACGACGAGCCGGCCGTCGTCGGGGGTGCCGGCCGGAGCGGCGTCCGCCCCGGCCGCGGTGCGGGCGACGTGCTCACGGACCAGTCCGGCCACGGTGGTTCCCTTCTCCAGCAGTGCGGACCAGTGGGTGGCGCGCAGGGTTCGGCGGGTCAGCCTGGGCACCCAGCGCTCCAGGCCCTCGGACAGGTAGGTGCCGACGTAGTGGTCCTCGGTGAGGGTGATCAGCTGGACCGGCACCTCGGTGGGGCGCTCGCGCGGGTGGCGCAGGGCGGGCCGCATGTTGGCGCGGTAGAGCTCGATGCCGCGCACCGCGTCGCGCCGCAGGGTGGGCTGCGGGTGGTCGGCGCGCGGGGTGACGCCCTCCAGGTCGCGCAGCACCCGGGGCCAGGCGCGGGCCAGGCCGAGCCGCCAGACGCCGGGCGCGAGGAAGGGCAGGTGGAAGGCGGTGATGTACCAGGAGTGGGCGCCCTGGGAGAGGAGTTGCCGCAGGTGGCGCGGGGTGGGGCGGCGGAGGCGCTCGCGCAGCCAGAAGCCCATGTGGTCGAGGCAGGGCCCGGACATCGTGGTGTAGGAGGCGAGGCGGCGTTCGGCGCCGGGGGCGGTGACGGCCTCCCAGGACTGCAGCGAGCCCCAGTCGTGGGCGACGACGTGCACCGGGCGGTCCGGGCTGACGGCGTCGGCGACGGCGAACAGGTCGGCGGCGAGCTGCTCCAGGCGGTAGCCGGTGCGGTCGGCGGGGACGCCGGAGGCGCCGGCGCCGCGCACGTCGTAGCGGACCACGTGGTGGTCGCGGGCGAGGTCGGCGGCGACGTCGTCCCAGACCGCGTGGGTGTCGGGGTAGCCGTGGACCAGCAGCACGGTGGGTGCGGCCGGGTCGCCCTGTTCGTAGACCGCGAGCGGGAGGCCGCCGGACCGGACGGTGCGGGCGTGGGTGGCGCGGGTGCTCATCGGGCGACTCCCTCGGGGGCGGTGGTGGTGGCGACGGCGGTGTCGGCCCCGGCCCAGCGGCGGACGTGCGGGAGGTCGTCGTCGAGCCAGTAGGCGTCGTCCTCGGTCACCACCAGCAGTTCCTCGAACTTGATGCCGACCTCCCGGAAGCCGATGTGCGGCTCCACCGCCCACAGGCCGGGGGTGGGCGCGTGCCGGGAGGACCGGCCGTCCGCCCAGAGCGGGGAACGGCCGTGCAGGCGCTCGCTGATGAGTTCGCGGCCGAGCGTCTGGAGGGTCCGCACGCCGAAGCCGAAGACGTTCACCCCGGCCGGGCCGCGGGCCGTCGTCCGGGTGACCTGGTGGCCGATCACCCGGCCGGGGTAGACGCGGTGGCGGTTGTCGTAGCCGTGCGCCTCGATCTGGGCGTCGACGGCCGCGTACACCTCGGCGAGCGGTTTGCGGGCGCGGACCTCGGCGAGGATCAGCTCGCGGTAGACCTGGAGGTCGGCGGCGAGGCGGTCCCAGACGCGGTTCTCGCCGACCTTGCCGCCGTAGCCGATGTCGGCGGTGTAGCCGTCCACGACGGGGGCGCAGTCCAGCACGTACGGCATGCCCTCCTGGAGGCGGCGGTTGCCGGCGAAGAACTGCAGCGGGGTGTGGAAGTGACGGAACGCCGTCCGGTCGCCGAACCAGGCGAACGGGACGTGGAAGAAGTCCTGCACACCGGCGGCGACCAGGTTGCGGCGCAGTTGGGCGGTGGCCTGGCGCTCGGTGACGCCGGGTTCGATCCAGGCGGCGACCTGCTCGGCGCAGTCGTAGGCGAGCTGCTGGGTCTCCCGGAAGCGGGCGAGGTCGCGCTCGGTGTACGGGAAGGCGGGGGTGCGCGGCACGGCGGGGGCTCCTTCTTGCGCTGGTGGCTAGACGTCGAGCACGAGGGTCTCGCCCGCGGCGGCGCGGGAGACGCAGGGCAGCAGGGCGCCGGCGGCGCGGCGTTCGGGGGTGAGGCGGCGGTCGCGGTGGTCGGGGGTGCCGGCCAGCAGCCGGACCTCGCAGGTGCCGCAGAAGCCCTGCTTGCAGGAGTACGGGAGGTCGGGGCGGGCCTCGCGGAGCACGTCCAGGGCGGAGCGGTCGGCGGGGACGGGCAGTTCGGGGCCG
>NZ_JZWY01000494.1:0-19450 GCF_000966955.1 Streptomyces sp. NRRL S-495 | reverse complement strand
GGGCAGTTCGGGGCCGTCGGCGCCGAGGCGGACCGCGAACGGCTCGCCGTCGGTGACCGGGGCCGCGCCGAACCGCTCGAAGTGCAGGGAGGCGGCGGGCGAGGCGTCCAGGGCCCGCTGGACGGCGGTGAGCATCGGGGCCGGGCCGCAGCAGTAGACGGCGGCCCCGCGCGGGGCGTGCGCGAGGAGTTCGGCGCCGGTGGGCGGGCCGCCGTGCTCGTCGTCGGTGCGCGGGTGGACCCGGGCCGGGTCGAGTGCGCGCAGCTCGGCGGCGAACGGGAGGGTGTCGGCGCTGCGGCCGGTGTGGACGAGGTGCCAGTCCAGGCCGGTGCGCCGGGCCTCCCGGACCATCGGGAGCAGGGGGGTGATGCCGATGCCTCCGGCCAGGAACAGGACGGCCGGTTCGGCGCAGAAGGCGAAGCCGTTGCGCGGGCGGCGGGCGGCGAGCCGGGTGCCGGGGTGGAGGGTGTCGTGGATCTCCGCGGAGCCTCCGCCGCCGTCGGGCAGCCGGCGGACGGCGATCCGGTAGCCGGACCGCTCGGCCGGGTCCGCCGGGTCGCCGCAGAGCGAGTAGTGGCGCTCGCGGCCGGAGGGGAGGGTGAGGCGCAGGTGGGCACGCAGGTGGGCACCGGGCTGCCAGGCGGGGAGCGGGCCGCCGGAGGGGTCGGCGAGGGTGAGCTCCACGACGTCGGCGGCGACCTGGCGGCGGGCGGTGACGACCAGTTGCAGCGCCTCGGTGGGGCGGCTGTAGGGGCGGCGCGGGTTGCGCCGCAGCAGCGGGCTGCCGAGGGCGGGGGTGTAGCGGTCGCCGAAGGCGGTGAGGAAGCGGAAGAAGGTGTCGGCGCGCGGGCGGCCGTAGAGGTCGGGGGGCGGGGTGCTCAGGTCCATCCGGCGGGGTCCTCGGTTCCGGTGGCGGCTGACGGCGGGGCTCCGGCAGCCGGCAGCTGGCAGGTTCGGGCGGGGCGGGCGGCGAAGGGGCGGGCAGCGAAAGGGCGGGCGGTGAAGGAGCGGGCGGCGAAGGGCCGGGCGGCGGCCCGGGAGGTCACCGCCCGGCGGCGGCGCGGGCGGCCGGGGAGGTCGCGAGGTAGCCGAGGGCCTGGCTGGAGGAGCCCTCCTGGGTGGGGTGGTAGCCGGGCCGCAGGTAGCGCAGGCCGGAGCGGATCGACCGGACCGGGTCGGGCAGCAGGCCCCGCTTGGCGATCCGGCCGGTCTCGCGCCAGGTGGGCCTGAGCCGCCCGTCCAGGGTCGGGTCGGCCGCCAGCAGGAAGCGGGCGCCGCGCACCCAGAGGTGGACCAGCAGCGGGCCGGAGACGAGCATGCCGCGGATCCGGCGGGCGTAGCCGGGGTCGAGGTGGACCATCAGGTCGAAGGCGACGCTGCGGTGCTCGACCTCCTCCGCGCCGTGCCAGCGCAGCAGGTCGAGCATCGTCGGGTCGGCCTGGGCGCGGTCCAGGCCCGGGGAGTTGAGCGCCCAGTTGCCGAGGAAGGCGGTGAAGTGCTCGATCGCGGCGACGAAGGCGACCCGTTCGATGAGGTTCTCGCGCTGCCGGGCCGGGCTCAGGCCGGGCTTGTCGCCGAGGACGCGCTGGAACAGCCAGGAGACCTGTCGGACGTAGGGGCGCGGGTCGAGGCCCTGGCCGAGCAGGTGGTCCAGGACCTCCTGGTGCGCCTCGGCGTGGATGGCCTCCTGGCCGATGAACCCGAGCACCTCCTCGCGGAGCTGCTCGTCGCGGATCAGCGGGAGGGCGTCCTTGAACACCTTGACGAACCAGCGCTCGCCCTCGGGGAGGAGCAGGTGCAGCACATTGATGACGTGGGTGGCCATCGGCTCGTCGGGGATCCAGTGCAGCGGCAGCGCGGCCCAGTCGAAGCGGACGTCGCGGGGCTCCAGGACGAGGCTCTCGTGCACTCGGGCGGCGGGCGCGGCGAGGGCGGGGACGGGGGTGGGGCTGGGCATGGGAGGGCCCTCCTGACCTGCGGGTGGCGGCTCGACCCGGCAAAACGTACTCGCGGGTAGCCCGTGCCACAAGGGTTTCTGCCCGCCTTATCGACATCGAGTCTAATAAGTGATGTGCACCGCGCGGACCACCGGGAAACCCGGAAACGCGAAGACCCCGCCGAAGCGGGGTCCCGTGGGCGTGCGGCGGGTCAGACCGCCATCGCCAGCATCAGCGGCGCGGCGCGGGCGGCCAGCAGTTCGGCGGCCGCCTTCAGCCGGTGCGCGTCGCCGACCGGCATCGAGGTGGCCAGGCAGCCGACCGTGCTGCCGGCGGTCACCGGGACGGCCGCGCAGACCGTGCCGACGGCGTACTCCTGGATGTCCAGTACCGGCACGGTGGCGGGCTGCCGCTCCAGCCGGTGCATCAGCTGGTCGGCGTCGGTGACCGTCCTGGAGGTCAGCCGGGCCACCGGGTGGCGGGACAGGTGGTCCCGGCGACCGTCGTGGTCGAGCTGGCCGAGCAGGCACTTGCCGATCGCGCTGGCGTGCGCGGTGGCCCGGAAGTCCACCCACTCCTGCACCGCCGGCGCCAGCTCGGAGGCCGAGACCGCCACCACCGACAACTCCCCGTCGTGGTAGCGGCTGAAGTACACCGCCGCGCCCAACTCCTCGCGCAGTTCGTCGAGTTTGCGGTCCATCCGGGCGCGCACCAGCTGCTCGCGGTTGTACTGGCCGAGCAGCGCGAAGGTGCCGCCGAGCACCCAGCCGCCGTCCTGGCAGTCCAGGTAGCCCTCGACCTCCAGGATCTCGGCGAGCCGACGGACCGTCGGGAGGCCCAGCGAGGTCTCCCGGGCGAGGGTCACCAGGGTGGCGCCACCGGGGTGCCGGTCGACCGCCTCCAGCAGTCTGAGGGCGTGTCGCAGCGAGGTGTACGGACCGGGTGTTCCCTGCTCCGGTACGGCGTGACGGCCCGGGGCTGGTGTCGACATGTCGTCCCCTTCCGATGTCCACCCGCCAGGTGACCCGCGGGTAGGTCCACCCTATCCACCGCCCGCCTCCGCCAACTCCCCCTCGTGGAATATTCGGGTGGACACGGTGAATCGCTTGACTGGCATATGCCCCACCGAACACCCGCTCACTCCCGCGCGGACCGCGGAGCCCGGTCGGACGACCGGGAGACGCGGCCGGGCCGCTCCCCCGCTGCCAACGGGGGAACGGCCCGGTCGGGAGGGGCGGCCGGCGTGCGGGGCCGGCCGCCCGGGAACGGGGGGTGGGGACTCGGGGTCAGGACTCGTCGACGGCCCGCAGCTTCGCCACCGCGGCCTCCAGCCGGGCGCCGTACTCCTCGTCGGCCGCGTGGAAGTGGGCGAGGTTCTTCTCCACGATGTCGTCCCGGGTGACCTGGGCCAGCGCGCCGGCCAGGTTGGCGATCAGGCGGCCCCGCTCGCCCTCCGACATCAGCCGGTAGAGCTCCCCGGCCTGGAAGAAGTCGTCGTCCTTGGTGTGGGCCGGGGTGGTGTAGGTGCCGGTCCAGCCGGTCAGCTCGGTCGGGGCGGAGAGCGCCGCGTCGGTCTGCGCCGGGCCGTCGTAGGAGTTGGGCTCGTAGTTCCGGCCCCGGCCGGCCGGGTTGAGCGCGCCGAGGCCGTCACGGCCGTAGTTGGCCGCCTCGGTGGCCCGGGGCGCGTTGACCGGCAGCTGGGTGTGGTTGACGCCGAGGCGGTAGCGCTGGGCGTCCGCGTAGGCGAACAGCCGGCCCTGGAGCATCTTGTCCGGGGAGGGGCCGATGCCGGGCACGAAGTTGTTCGGGGAGAACGCGGACTGCTCGACCTCGGCGAAGACGTTCTCCGGGTTGCGGTTGAGCACCAGACGGCCGACCTTGACCAGCGGGTAGTCCGCGTGCGGCCACACCTTGGTGAGGTCGAACGGGTTGAAGCGGTAGTCCGCCGCCTCGGCGACCGGCATCAGCTGCACATAGAGCGTCCAGGTCGGGAACACCCCGCGCTCGATGGCCTGGTGGAGGTCGCGCTGGTGGCTGTCGGCGTCGCCGCCGACCGCCTCGGCGGCCTGCCCGGCGTCCAGCGAGCGGATGCCCTGGTTGGTCTTGAAGTGGTACTTCACCCAGAACGCCTCGCCCTGCTCGTTGACCCACTGGTAGGTGTGCGAGCCGTAGCCGTTCATGTGCCGGTACGAGGCGGGAATGCCCCGGTCGCCGAACAGCCAGGTGATCTGGTGGGTCGAGGCGGGCGAGTGCGCCCAGAAGTCCCAGACGTTGTCGGCCTCCTGGACGCCGGTGAACGGGTCGCGCTTCTGCGAGTGGATGAAGTCCGGGAACTTCAGCGGGTCCTTGATGAAGAAGACCGGGGTGTTGTTGCCGACGAGGTCGTAGTTCCCCTCCTCGGTGTAGAACTTGACCGCGAAGCCGCGCGGGTCGCGGACGGCGTCGTTGGAGCCCAGGTTGCCCGCGACGGTGGAGAAGCGCAGGAACAGCTCGGTGCGCTTGCCGACCTCGCCGAGGAACGCGGCGCGGGTGTACTGCGACACCTCGTCGGTGACCTCGAAGTAGCCGTACGCGCCGGAGCCCCGGGCGTGCACGACGCGCTCCGGAATGCGCTCGCGGTTGAACCGGGCGAGCTTCTCCAGCAGGTGCTGGTCCTGGATCAGCAGCGGGCCGTATGCGCCGGCCGAGGCCGAGTTCTGGTTGTCGGCGACCGGGGCGCCGGACTCCGTGGTCAGGATCTTGGGCATGACGGGTCCTTCGGTGTCGATAAGGGTCTTGCGTGGAGAGGGATGTGACGTGACGTCATCGAGCGTGACGCGACGTGGCATGGCATCGGGTCCGGCGCGGCGCCGCCGGACCGGATGCCCGGATGCTCGAATGCCCGGATGCTCGAATGCTCAGATGCCGAGCAGTCGCCAGGCGGCCGAGCGGCGGCGGGAGGAGTGCTCGCCGTCGGGGCCGTCGGAGTGGCTGAGCCCGGCGACGGCGGCCCGGGCGGCGACCGGCCCGCCGAGCGGACGGGCGGCGGTGAGCTCGGCGGCCTCGGCGGCGGTCAGGCCGGCCTCGGTGAGCGCGGCCGCGGCCTCGGCGGCCGGCACGGCGTCGAACCAGCGCAGGGCGAGGGCGGCCCGGCCGGCCTCGGTGAGGCGGCCGGTGATCCGGAGGCGGGCGAGGCCGCCGTCCGGGTGGACGTCGATCCGCACATGGGTCACCGGGCGGCCCGGGGCGAGCCGCAGCCGGTGCCGGGTGTCGGGCTGGAGGCGGGTGCGCGGCAGCAGCGGGAACCAGCCGTCCGCGTCGGTCGCCGGGTCCCCGCCGGCGGAGGCGTCGTAGCCGACCAGGTCGGCCCAGCCGGGGGCATTGGCGACGAAGTGGGTGGTGTCCACCTCGACGGCCAGGGCCTCACCGCCCCCGGCCAGGGCGATCCGCACCCAGTCGTTGGCCTTGTCGCGCCGACGCCGGGTCTCCCAGCCCTCGCCCATGACGGAGGCGCGGCCGGGAGCGTTCAGGTTGTGCGGGGAGGAGTAGAAGCGGTCGGAGGCGGCCTCGGCGACACCGCCGTGCTCCTGGGCCGCCAGGTCGAAGGTGAGGCCGTCCAGTTCGCGCGGGTCGGGCAGGACCTCGCCGTGGACGCGGAGCCGGGCCACCCCGCCGTCGGGGAAGATGTTGAGCCGGACGTGGGTGAACCGGGCCCCGGAGTCGACCGGGAACTCGTGGGCGGTGTCGCCCCGCAGCGGGGTGCGCGGCAGGACCTCCACCCACTCGGCCCCGGCGAGCTCGGCCGGCGAGGGGTGGCCGGGTATCGAGGCGGCCTCGACGGAGGCGCTCTCCGGGTAGTTGCCGGTGAAGTGCGCGGTGTCGACAACCAGTCCGCGGATCACTCCGGCGGCGCCGAGCCGGACCACGGCCCAGTCGTGGTCCTCGTCGGTGGGGTGCGGCTGCCCGGCACTCGCGCCCCGGCGGCGGCGGGACTCCCACCCGTCCATGATCTGGCCCTTGTGGCCGAAGGTGTGCGGGCGGAACTCGGCGGGCGCGGCGACCAGCAGGTTCTCGGCGTCCGCGAAGGTGTCCTCGTTGGTGGCGACGACGCCCGCACCGAGGGCGCGGGAGGCGAGGTTCACCAGCTCGGTGAACGGCGCCCGGGCGGAGGCGGCGGCCGGGGCAGAGACCGGTGCGGCACCGGTGGCGGGAGCGCTCTGGGCGGGGACCGTGGTCACTGGATCTCCTCGGACGGGTTGCTGGGGCGGGTGAGCTGGACGCCGAACGGTGCGCCGCCCGGGTCGACGACCCGGCCGCGCAGCCAGGTCGTGCGCACGGCGCCGGTGAGCGTCCGGCCCGCGTACGGGGTGACGGGGTTGCGGTGGTGCAACTCGGCGGCGTGGACGGCGAAGTCGGCGTCGGGGTCGAAGGCCACCAGGTCGGCGTCGTGGCCGACCGCGATGGCGCCCTTGCGCCCGTCGAGGCCGACCAGCCGGGCCGGTCCTGCCGACATCCAGCCGACCACCTCGGCCAGGGTGCGGCCGCGCCGCCGGGCCTCGGTCCAGACCGCCGGCAGGCCGAGCTGGAGGGAGGCTATCCCGCCCCAGGCGGCCGCGAAGTCGCCGCTGCCGCCGTGCTCGGGCAGCAGCTTGAGGTCCGGGGTGGAGGGCGAGTGGTCGGACACGACGGCGATGAACTCCCCTGCCGCCAGGGCCTCCCAGAGCGCGTCGCGGTTGGCCTCGTCGCGGATCGGGGGGCAGCACTTGAAGGCGGTGCCGCCGTCCGGTATTCGCTCGGCGGCGAGGGTCAGGTAGTGCGGGCAGGTCTCGGCCGTGACCCGGACGCCGTCCGCCCTGGCCCGGCGCAGCAGCGGCAGGACGGCTGCCGAGGACACGTGCAGGACGTGCACCCGGGCGCCGGTGCGCCGGTGCGGCGGGCCGCGTCCAGCAGCCGGGCGACGGCAGCGGTCTCCGCGCCGGCGGGGCGGGAGGCGAGGAAGTCCCGGTAGTGGACGCCGGGTTGCTGCGGCGCGGCGGCCAGCACGGCCGGGTCCTCGGCGTGGATGATGGCGAGTGCCCCGAGCCGGGCCTGTTCGGCCAGCGCGGCTTCCAGGCCGGCCGCTTCGAGGTGCGGGAACTCGTCGACGCCGCTGGGCGCGAGGAAGGACTTGAAGCCGAACACGCCTGCCCGGTGCAGGGGTTCGAGGTCGGCGAGGTTGTCGGGGACGGCGCCGCCCCAGAAGCCGAGGTCGACCCAGGCCTGGCCCTCGGCGGTCTTCCGCTTGGCTTCGAGCCCGGCGAGGGTGGTGGTGGGGGGCACCGAGTTGAGCGGCATGTCGACGATCGTGGTGACGCCGCCGGCGGCGGCGGCCCGGGTGGCGGTGGCGAAGCCCTCCCACTCGGTGCGGCCGGGCTCGTTGACGTGCACGTGGGTGTCGACCAGGCCGGGGAGCAGGGCGGTGCCGCCGAGGTCGGTCACCCGGTGGCCGTCGGCCGGGATGGTGCCGTGGGCGGCGATCCGCTCGATCTTCCCGTCCCGGACCAGCACGTCCGCGGGGCGCTCGCCGTCGGGCAGGACCACCCGGCGGGAGCGGATCACCTCGGTCTCGCTGATGGGCATGAGGGACCTCCGAAGCCTGATGAGGGGATGGCTGGTACGAGTGGGTGCGCCGAAGGATGGCCCGGAGCCTAGGCCCGCCTTCAACAAAACGTCAATGGAGGAAACTACGAGGAGCGCGGCGGACGGGCGCCGGAGCGGGTGGGCCGGGAAGGCCGGGACCGGGTGGGCTCAGCGGCGCAGGAGCTCGGCGGCGAGTCGCTCCCCCGCGACCTCGGCCAGCTCTCCGGCCCTGGTCATGCCCTCGCCCGGGGTCTCGCCCAACTCGCTGAGCGCGTAGGCCGCGACGAAGCCGGCGGACCGCCACTCCCGCTCGGACAGCTCCACCCGCCCCGCGACGGCGGCCACCCGAACCCCCGCCCGGGCAGCCGCCGCGGCGACGCCGGCGGGGGCCTTGCCGTGGAGCGTCTGTGCGTCCAGGCAGCCCTCGCCGGTGACGACGAGGCGTGCCCCACGCACCGCCCCGTCGAAACCCAGCAGGTCGAGCAGCAGCTCGATGCCGGGTCGCATGGTAGCGCCGAGAAGGGCCAGCGCGGCGAAGCCGACCCCGCCCGCGGCCCCGGCGCCGGGGGCGTCCCGGACGTCCCGGCCGACGGTGGCGGCGACCACCTCGGCGAACCGGGTCAGACCTTCCTCCAGGACCAGCAGGTCCTCGGCGCTCGCGCCCTTCTGCGGGCCGTAGACGGCGGCGGCTCCGCGCGGGCCGAGCAGCGGGTTGTCCACGTCGCAGGCGACGACCACCTCGACGCCGTCCATGGTGCGGGCCGAGGCGCCGAGGTCGATCCGGGCCAGTCGGCGCAGCGAGGCTCCGCCGGGCGGGAGTTCGACGCCCTCGGCGTCGAGCAGCGACACCCCGAGCGCCTGGAGCATGCCCGCCCCGCCGTCGGTGCCGGCGCTGCCGCCGAGGCCGAGGACGATCCGCCGGGCCCCCTGGGCGACGGCCCTGGCGATCAGCTGGCCGACGCCGTAGGAGCCGGCCGCGAGCGGGGCGGTCCGCCCGCCGGGGAGCCGGGCCAGGCCGGAGGCCTGCGCCAGCTCGACCACGGCGGTGGTGCCCCGGACGGCGAGCGCGGCGTCCACCGGCAGGCCGGTGGGGCCGGCCACCTTGGCGGCGACCCTGGTGAAGCCGGCCGCGAGGGCGGCGGCCAGGGTGCCTTCGCCGCCGTCGGCGACGGGCAGTTCGCGCACCTCGGTGCCGGGCGCGGCACGGCGGATGCCGGCGGCGATCCGGGCGGCGGCCTCGGCACCTTCGAGGGTGCCCTTGAACTTGTCGGGAGCTACGACCACATGGCCCTGGTGGGGGGTGGCGGGCATGGCGTGGGCCTCACTTCCGGGCTGGTCTGGCAATGGTTCGTCAAGCATGGGCCCGGGCGGCCCGGGAGCGGCTCCCTCCCCGCCGTTCCCCTCGCCCGCTTCCGACGTACGAGGGGCTCCCCTCGGTGAGGGAGGGAGCCGGTGCGACGCGCCGGGTGCACGACCGAAGTGCCCCGTGAGGGTGGGCGCGTCGCAGCCTGGTCGATCGACGGGCGGGCGGATGAGCCCCGGCCCGCCCGCCGATCGGGTCTGGAGTCGCCGTCGGCCGTCGGCCGCCGGTCGGCCTCCCGGTGGCGCGGGCACGACCGGACAGGTACACGCCACCGGGAGGAGCTGTGGGGGGTGCGGGGCCACTTCGCCCCGCCACCCGTGGGGCTACTTCACCTCGCGGCCGGAGAGCCGCTCGACGCCGCGCAGCAGCGCCGAGTGGTCGAGGGAGCCGTCGCCGTTGGCCCGGGCCGAGGCGACCAGCTGGGCGACGACCGCGCCGACCGGCAGCGCCGCGCCGACGGCCCGGGCGGCGTCGGTGACGATGCCCATGTCCTTGTGGTGCAGGTCGATCCGGAAGCCGGGGGCGAACTCGCGGTCCAGCATGTTGGCCTTCTTGCGGTTCAGCACCGTCGAGCCGGCCAGGCCGCCGCCGAGCACGTCCAGCGCGGCGGCGAGGTCCACACCCGCGTTCTCCAGGAAGACCACAGCCTCGGCCAGCACCTGGATGTTGACCGCGACGATCAGCTGGTTGGCGGCCTTGACGGTCTGGCCGGCACCGGCCGGGCCGACGTGGACCACGGTGGTGCCGAGCGCGGCGAACAGCGGCTCGGCCTCGGCGAAGTCCTCGGCGGCGCCGCCGACCATGATCGACAGCACGGCCTCGACGGCACCCGCCTCGCCGCCGGAGACCGGGGCGTCCAGGGCCCGGACGCCCTTCTCCTTCGCGGCGGCCTCGACCTTGATCGAGGTCTGCGGGGTGATGCTCGACATGTCGATGAGGAGGGTGCCCGGGCGGGCGTGCTCCAGGACGCCGCCCTCGCCCAGCACGGCCTGCTCGACGTGCGGGTCGGCCGGGACCATGGTGATCACGACCTCGGCGTCCTTCACCGCGTCGGCGATGCTGGTGGCGCCGTGGCCGCCGGCCGCGACCAGGGCGTCGATCTGCGGCTGGGTGAGGTTGTAGCCGGTGACGTGGTGGCCGGCCCGGACCAGGTTGGCCGCCATCGGGCTGCCCATGATGCCGAGGCCGATGAAGGCGATCTTGCGGCTCATCGCGTCGTTCCTTCTGTTGCGTGCGTGCGGGGTGCGTACGGGTGCGTGGAGAGAAGCGGGGGGAGGGCGAGCATCAGAGCGCCGCCGCGCGGTGCTCCCGCGCGAGCCAGTCGAAGCTGTCGGCGCTGACGCCGGTGGACGGCCGGTACTCCAGGCCGATCCGGCCGGTGTAGCCGGCGGCGGTGAGGCGGGCGAACAGGTCCTCGAAGTCGAGCCCGCCGGTGCCCGGCTCGTTGCGGGCGGGGGTGTCGGCGATCTGCACATGGCCGATCCGGTCGGCGTAGGTGTCGATGACCGCGGCGAGGTCCTCGCCGTTGCGGGCCAGGTGGTAGAGGTCGCAGAGGAACTTGGCGTTGCCCAGGCCGGTGGCGGCGTTGACCTTGTCCACCACCTCGACCGCGGCGGCCGCGGAGACCAGCGGGTAGTCCGGGGACTCCGGCCGGTTCAGCGCCTCGACCAGCAGGATCGCGCCGATGCCGTGGGCGGCCCGGGCGGCGAGCACGAGGTTCTCCAGCGCGAGCGCGTCCTGCTCGGCCGGGTCGACGCCCTCGACGCGGTTGCCGTAGAGGGCGTTCAGCGCCGGGGTGCCGAGCGAGGCGGCGAGCGCGGCGGCGACCGGCACATTGGCCCGGAAGCGGTCGCGCTCCGAGGGCAGCGAGACGGTGCCCCGGGCGCCCGTGGTCAGGTCGTCGAGGAAGTTGAGACCGGTGAGGCGGACGCCGGCGTCGGTGAAGGCCTTGCGCAGCGCGTCGAGTTCGGCCTCGGACGGGTCGTGCTCCGTGCCGAACGGCCACCACAGCTCGGCGGCGGTGAAGCCGGCGGCGGCGGCCGCGGCCGGGCGCTCCAGCAGCGGGAGCTCGCCGAACAGGATCGACAGGTTGACCGTGAAGCTGTGCCGGGCGGCGGCGCTCGGTTCGGCGGCCATGTCCATCACCTCGTACTCTCTCTTCCGACATCCACAACTTCCACGATCCGGAAGAGGGATTCTGTCTGGTGGAAGCATGTCCGGGCCGTCGAGCGACTGTCAAGGCATCTGCAACAAATTGTTGAAGCGCTGCGCCGCAGGCCGGGCCCCGATGACCGGCTCACCGCCGCACGACCGCTCGCTAGAGTGAGCGGGTGCGATTGATGGTGGAGTTCACGACAGAACCGTTCGAACTGGACACGTTCCCGCCGCACGCCGTGGCGGCCCGCAAGGTGGTCGACGAGGCGGGCCTCGACGTCGCGGTGGGCCCGTTCGGCACCGGCGCCGAGGGTGAGGCGGACCAGATCCTGGCCGCCGTGTCCAAGCTGCTCCGGGAGAGCCTGGACGCCGGCGCGACCCGGATCTCGGTCCAGGTCAGCGTCCTCGCCGAGGCCGAGCCCGAGAGCGAGAGCGCAGCCGGGGAGGGCCTGTCTCTTATACACATCTGCTCGCCGCGGCGATCAAGCCGCTGCTGGACGCGGTCGGCGCGACGCCCGTCCCGCTGGACGAGGCGAAGGCCGAGGACGTCGTCCTGGAGTGGGAGGGCGAGCGGGCGCTGGCCGTCCGGCTGCCGCACCTCAGCAGTGCGCTGGACCGCCTGCTGGCCGAGATGACCCGCCAGTTCGACGGCCGCCCGCTGACCGAGCTGGACCGCTGGGAGAAGCAGCGCGTGGTCGCACTGCTGGAGGAGCGCGGCGCCTTCACCGTCCGCCACGGCGTCGAGACCGTCGCCACGGCGCTCGGCGTCAGCCGCTTCACCGTGTACAACTACCTCAACCGCCAGGACGGCGCGAAGCCGAACTGACCCCTCCCGCAGGGGCGCGCCCCGCCGGCCCGGCCAGTCTGACCCGGGCCCCGGCGGGGCGCACTTGTCTCATCACACACGAAACACCCCGCGACCAGGGCCGTCGCGAAACGTAACCACCAACCGTTCAACAAAGTGTTGACGGCCTGATCCCACGGATCTAGCTTGTGCGGGTGGCACCACTCTCCAGGAGGTCCACCCGTGACCAACCACCCCCACGCCCTTGACGCCCTGGCGGCGACCGACTCCGCCGAGCTGAGGGAGATCCTGCTGGACGTCTGCACCAGCCCCGCCTGGGCCGACGCCGTCGCGGCGGCCCGTCCGTGGAAGGACCGCCGGGCCCTGCTCGAGGCCAACGCCAAGGCGATGGCCGGGCTCTCCGTCTCCGACCTGCACGAAGCGATGGCCGGCCACGCCCGGATCGGCGCGCCCAAGCCGGGCGACGCCACCTCCGAGCGCGAGCAGGCCGGCGTCCACGGCGCCGACGAGGCCCTGCTCGACGAACTGCGCCGGGCCAACGCCGCCTACGAGGCCAAGTTCGGCCATGTGTTCCTGATCTGCGCGACCGGCCGCACCGCGGCCACCGTGCTCGACGCCCTGCGCGAGCGCCGGCCCAACGACCCCGCCACCGAGGCGGAGATCGTCCGGGGCGAACTGCGCAGGATCAACGACATCCGGATCAACCGGCTGCTCGACGACAACTGACGGTCGTTCGGCCTCCTTCGGCGCCGCCTCAGGTATCACTGACGCAGCACCTCCGCGTCCCCCCGCACCACCTCTGCCATCAGTAAGGTCACCTCACCCATGACTGGCATCTCCACCCACGTGCTCGACACCAGCCTCGGCCGCCCGGCCGAGGGCGTCCCGGTCGAGCTCGCACTGCACACCGAGGGTGGCTGGCAGGTGCTCGGCACCTCCGCCACGGACTCCGACGGCCGGGCCAAGGACCTGCCGGCCGTGGAGGCGGGCTCGGTCGTCCGGCTGCTCTTCGACACCGCCGCGTACTTCGCCCGGAAGTCCGAGGAACCGCCGTTCTTCCCCGAGGTCACGATCGTCTTCACGGTCGCGCCCGCGCAGCACCACTACCACGTGCCGTTGCTGCTGAACCCGTTCGGATACTCGGTCTACCGCGGAAGCTAGACCGATCGATTGATATGGGAGCCATGTCATGGCCCACGTGCTCGGTCAGAACCAGTACGGCAAGGCGGAGAACCGGATCGTCCGCGTCTACCGCGACTCGACCCGCCACGAGATCAAGGACCTGAACGTCTCGGTCGCCCTCTCCGGCGAGTTCGACGACGTCCACCTCACCGGGTCGAACGCCAACTGCCTGCCCACCGACACCACCAAGAACACCGTCTTCGCCTTCGCCAAGGAGTACGGGATCGACTCGGCCGAGGCCTTCGGCATCCTGCTGGCCCGGCACTTCGTCGACGACACCGAGCGCGGTGTCGTGCACCGGGCCAGGATCCGGATCGAGGAGTACTCCTGGGACCGGATCCGCACCCCCGACAGCAGCGCCCGCTTCATCGGCTCCGAGGAGGTCGGGCACTCCTTCGTCCGCACCGGCCAGGAGGTCCGCACCAGCGAGATCGTCTACGACGGGGACTCCGTCCAGGTGATCTCCGGACTGAAGGACCTGGTCGTGCTGAACTCCACCAACTCGGAGTTCTGGGGCTACATCAAGGACAAGTACACCACCCTCCAGGAGGCGTACGACCGGATCCTCGCGACCCAGGTCACCGCCCGCTGGAAGTACGGCTTCACCGGCCGTGACGACGAGGCCCAGCCCAACTGGAACCGCAGCTACACCCACATCAAGCGGCACCTGCTGGAGGCCTTCGCCGAGACCTACTCCTACTCGCTGCAGCAGACCCTGCACGCGATGGGCACCCGCGTCCTCAACAACCGCGCCGAGGTCGACGAGGTCCGGCTCGAACTCCCCAACAAGCACCACTTCCTGGTCGACCTGGAGCCGTTCGGACTCAAGAACGAGAACGAGGTCTACTACGCCGCCGACCGGATGTACGGCCTGATCGAGGGCACCGTGCACCGCGAGGGCGTCGTACCGGTGATCCCGGTCGTCTGAACCCGACCCGCCGGCCTCCCGCCGGCACCCGGCACCACCTTCCGCACCACCTGCTTCTCCACCCCCACCCATCGGAGACCGTGCCCAACCTCACGGCGGCCGGCCCGGGGAGCTGGAGAACCCGCCCCGAGGGACTCCTGCACCGCCGTCCCCGCCCTCGGGGAACACCTCCAGCGTCACGGGCGCGCCGAGAGCCGAGGCACAAGAGGGGCTCGACATGGCACCCAGCAACACCGGCAGCACCGACGGCGGTTCCACCCCTGCGAGAACACCCGGCCCGGACGGCGCACCGGCGCGCCCCGCCGGCACGCCGTCCGGACCGGAGGTCCACCCCGTGGACCAGCTCCTGCCCCCGGTGAGGCTCCTCACCAGCGGGCTCCAGCACGTGGCCGCGATGTACGCGGGAGTCGTCGCTCCCCCGCTCATCGTCGGCGCCGGCGTGGGCCTGAGCCCCGCCGAACTCGCCCTCCTGATATCGGCCAGCCTGTTCACCGCCGGACTGGCCACCCTGCTCCAGACCATCGGCGTCTGGCGGATCGGCGCCCGGCTCCCGTTCGTCAACGGCGTCTCGTTCGCCGGCGTCGCCCCCATGATCGCCATCGCGAAGGAGCACGGGCCGAAGGACGCCCTCCCGGTGATCTTCGGCGCGGTGATCGTCGCGGGGATCCTGTGCCTCCTCGCGGCACCGTACTTCTGCAAGCTGATCAGGTTCTTCCCCCCGGTCGTCCAGGGCACCGTGATCACCCTCATCGGGGTGTCCCTGCTCCCGGTGGCCGTCAACTGGGCCCGCGGCGGTTCGCCGGACGCCCCCGGTTACGGCTCCACCAAGGCCATCGGGCTGGCCGCGCTCACCCTCGGCGCGGTGGTCCTCGGCAACCGGCTGCTGCGCGGCTTCTGGCAGCAGCTCTCCCTGCTCGTCGGCCTGGCGGTCGGCACCCTGCTCGCCTTCCCGCTCGGGCTGGCCGACTTCGGCGCCGTCCACGAGGCCCGGATCTTCGCCCTGCCCTCGCCCTTCCACTTCGGCGCGCCGATCTTCGACGCCGCCGCGATCGCCTCGCTGTGCATCGTCATGGTGGTCGCCATGACCGAGTCCACCGCCGACATGCTCGCCCTGGGACGGATCGTCGACCGCGAGGCCGACGAGAAGACCCTCGCCGCCGGACTGCGGGCCGACGGTCTCGCCACCGCCGTCAGCCCGGTCTTCAACGGCTTCGCGGCCAGCGCCTTCGCCCAGAACATCGGGCTGGTGGCGCTGACCGGGATCCGCAGCCGCTTCGTGGTCGCCACCGGCGGCGGACTGCTCGTCCTGCTCGGGCTGTTCCCGGTGCTCGGCGCGGTCGTCTCGCTCGTCCCGCAGCCCGTCCTGGGCGGCGCCGGGATCGTGCTCTTCGGCACGGTCGCCGCCAGCGGCATCCGCACCCTCGCGGAGGCCGGCCTGGACTCGGGCGCCAACACCGTCCTGGTGTCGGTCTCGCTCGGCGTCGGCATCGTCCCGATCGCCGCGCCGACCTTCTACGACGCCTTCCCGGAGGCCGCCCGCACCCTGCTCCACTCCGGCATCTCGGCCGGCTGCGTCGCGGCCGTCCTGCTCAACCTGCTGTTCCACCACCTCGGCGCCACCCGCCGGGCCGCCACCGAGGGGTCCTCCGACCCGTCGGTGCCGACGGCGACCCCGTCACCCTCCTGACCCACCGGGCGGGCATGCGCCCCGTGCCCGCCCGGCCCTCCCCCTTGGAGTCACCATGGCAGTCCAGCCCCCGCCCGCCGATCAGCGGATCGTCATCGAGAACGCCGCGATCGCCACCGTCGACGCCCACGACACCGAGTACGCCCGGGGCCACGTGGTCCTCCTCGGCAACCGGATCGAGTCGGTCGGCGACGGCCCCGCCCCGGCCTGGCTGGACAACGTGGTACGCCGGATCAACGCCGAGGGCCACCTCGTCACCCCCGGCCTGGTCAACACCCACCACCACTTCTACCAGTGGATCACCCGCGGCCTCGCCCAGGACGACATCCTCTTCGACTGGCTGGTCGCCCTCTACCCGACCTGGGCCCGGATCGACGACCGACTCGTGCACGCCGCCGCCCAGGGCTCCGCCGCCGCGCTCCTCAAGTCCGGCTGCACCACCGCCGCCGACCACCACTACGTGTTCCCCAAGGACGGCGGCGACATCCTCGGCGCCGAGATCGAGGCCGTCCAGGAGCTGGGCCTGCGGTTCACCGCGCTGCGCGGCTCGATGGACCGCAGCAAGAAGGACGGCGGCCTGCCCCCGGACCACGCCGTCGAGGAGCTGGACGCGATCCTCGCCGCCTCCGAGCAGGCCGTCGACCGCTACCACGACGCCTCCGCCGACTCGATGCTGCAGATCGCGCTCGCGCCCTGCTCGCCGTTCTCGGTCTCCACCCGGCTGCTGCGCGAGTCCGCCGAACTCGCCCGCCGCAAGGGCGTCCGGCTGCACACCCACGGCTCCGAGACGGCCGAGGAGGAGGCCTTCTGCAAGGAGCTGTTCGGGATGGGCCCGACCGACTACTTCGAGTCGGTCGGCTGGCTCGGCGAGGACGTCTGGATGGCGCACTGCGTCCACATGAACGACTCCGACATCGCCAAGTTCGCCGAGACCGGGACCGGCGTCGCCCACTGCCCCTCCTCCAACGCCCGGCTGGCCGCCGGGATCGCGCGGGTCCCCGACATGCTGGCGGCCGGTGTCCCGGTCGGCCTCGGCGTCGACGGCACCGCCTCCAACGAGTCCGGCGAACTCGGCACCGAGCTGCGCAACGCCCTGCTGATCAACCGGCTGCACGGCACCCCGACCGCGCTCACCGCCCGGCAGGCGCTGCGCCTGGGCACCATGGGCGGCGCCCGGGTGCTCGGCCGGCAGAACGAGATCGGCTCGATCGAGGCCGGCAAGCTCGCCGACCTCGCGCTGTGGAAGGTCGACGGCATCCTGCACTCCTCGATCGCCGACCCGGTCGCCGCGCTCGCCCTCGGTGCGCTGCCGCCGCTGGCCGTGCTCTTCGTCAACGGCAACGCCGTGGTCGAGAAGGGGCAGCTCACCACGGTGAACGAGGACCGGATCGCGCAGGCCTGCGCCCGGGCCGCCAAGGAGCTTGCTGCCCGGCCGATCTGACGTTCCGTCCGCTCGATCCGGCTGCTCGATCCGGCTGCCACTCCACCCGAACTCCGGGCCGCCCCAGGGACGGTGCGTCACCCGGACTCCGCCGGCCGGAAAGGACCCGGACCCTCCCGGTCCGACCCGCCCGGCCGGCGGAACGCGGCCCCGGACCCACGGCGAGGGTCCGGGGCCGCGGCGTGCCGCCGCACCGGAGCCGGCTCCCACCCCCGTGGGGCGCCCGCACCGGTGCGCGACAGGCCGACTCCCGGGGCTCAGCCGAGGCGGACGGCCGGGCCCGGGGCCTTACCCCGCACGGCCGCCGTCAGCGCCGGTCCGGCGAGCGCGAACACCCCCGCCAGCACCACCCAGCCGACCGCCCCGTGGTCCACCGCCGTCAGCGTGACCACCAGCGGCCCGATCACATGCGCGGCCGCCTGCCCGCTCATGAACACCCCCTGGTACTCGCCGTGCGCCCGCGGGTCCGCCAGGTCCAGGCTGAGCGTCCAGCCGCCCGCCGAGGTCAGCAGTTCGCCCACGCTGTGCACCAGCGCCCCCACCAGCAGCGCACCGGCCGCCGCCCAGGCCGGGCCGTACTGCGCCACCGCGTAGACCAGGCACCCGCCCGCCAGCAGCAGCGCCCCGCGCGCGCAGGCCCGCGCCGCCGACGCCACATCGGCGACACCCCGGCTCGCCCGCACCTGGAACGCCACCACCAGCACGCAGTTGACCACATTGACCGCCGCCACCGTCGCCGCCGGCGCCCGGGTGCCGAGCACGATCCACAGCGGCAACCCCACCGTCAGCACGGCGAGTTGCAGCTCCAGCACCGCGTGCAGCGCGGTGACCAGCAGATACCGGCGGTCGCGCAGCGCCGTCCGGGGACCGCGCCGGTCCTCGGCGGTGGCACCCGTGCCGCCCGTGGCACCTGTGGCAGCGGCGGCGGTCGCCGACACCGGCAGGCCCGCCAGCAGCACCGTCACGCCCAGGAAGCTCACCGCGTCCAGCACCAGCATGGTCACGTACCCGGTGTAGCTGTCGGCCTGCAGCGCGAGCGCCGCACCGCCCGAGCCGACCACCAGGCCCGCGTTCATCACCGAGCGCAGCAGCGCCCGCGCCCGCACCTGCCCCTCGGCGGGCAGCGCCCGGGCGATCAGCGCGCTGCGCACCGCCGCCGCCCCGCGCGCCAGCGTCGTCGCGGCGCAGGCCAGCACCACGAACGCGGCGAAGGAGTGCACAAAGGCGTAGCCGAGCACGGCCGCCGCCTCCAGCGGCCCGACCACCAGCAGCAGCCGCTTGCTCCCGACCCGGTCCGCGAGCCTCCCCATCGGCACCCCGGCGAACACCCCGCACACGCCGGCGACGGTGAGGCCGAGCGCCACCGACGTGGGCGTCAGACCGATGGAGCGGGTGAAGAACAGCACGTTCACCGTGACGAAGAGCCCGTCCCCGACGGAGTTCACCAGCCCCATCAGGACGAGTCTGCGCAGCAGCGGGTCGGCGGGCAGGAGGCGTCGGCCGGAGGCGCGCGGGCGCGCCTCCGTGGGAGGGGAGGAAGTCATGGACCAAGGACAGCGGGGTTCCCGGACGGGCGGAATTCTTTTACCGTTACGGTCAATGTTCGAGTTCCGCCTCGGGGTCGACGACCTCGCCGCCACCTGGTTCACCTACTCCCCCCTGCAGGAGGCGGTGCTGGGCCTGCGCGCCCGCCGCTGGACGTGGTACTACCCGGAGCAGCAGCCCTGGATCGCCGGCTGGCAGGACCGCTGGGAGACGCTGGACACCGCGCTGCTGGACGCGCTGATCACGCCGAACGCCTTCGTGCCGGACTTCCTGACGCCTCGCCCGGCGGTGCCCCGGCCGGACTTCCACGACGAGCTGGCCGAGCTGGCCAGGACCCCGCCGGAGGAGGTCAGGACGGACGTGCTGGCCGCCTACTCCGGCGACGGGAGTCCGCTGCCGCCGGTGCTCACCGCGCTGGTCGACGATCCGACGGCGCTGCGGGACCGGGTGGCGGAGGCGCTGTCGGCGTACTGGGCGCGCTGCCTGGCCCCCGCGTGGTGGCCGCGGGCGCGGGAGGTGCTGGAGGCGGACCTCGCCTACCGGGGCCGGATGCTCTCGGAGCGCGGTTCGGAGGGGCTGTTCGCGGACCTCGACGGCCGGATCTCCTGGCGGGCCGGGGTGCTGCGGCTGAACGACTCCAATCCGGCGGTCCAGGCACTGGGCACCTCGGTGGACGTGGCCGGGCGGGGCCTGGTGCTGATCCCGACGCTGGCCGGGCTCGGTGCGCAGACCGACATCACCCAGGACGGCCCGCCGCTGATCGCCTACCCGGCGCGCGGCCGGGCGACCATGGCGGAGGGCCTGGCCGGA
>NZ_JZWY01000493.1:0-4620 GCF_000966955.1 Streptomyces sp. NRRL S-495 | reverse complement strand
GCCGGGCGGGGCGCCGGCCGCACTGGTCGGACTGGTCGGGGCGGCGCGGGCGCGGCTGCTGGTCCTCCTGACGTCGCCCGCCACCACCACCGATCTCGCCCACCGGCTGGGGGTGACGCCCGGCGCGGTCAGCCGCCACCTGGGGGCGCTGACCGCGGCCGGTCTGCTGGACCGCACCCGGCACGGCCGCCGGGTGCTCTACCGGCGCAGCAGCCTCGGTGACGCGCTGACCTGCCGCGGCGGGTGACGGTCGGTGCGCCGCCGGGCGGTGCGCCGCCGTACCGGGTGCAGTCGTACCGGGGTGTCGCCGTACCGGGCGCCGTCGTACGGAACGGCGCGCCCGGCCAGTAGCGTGACCCTCAGCCCAGCAGGGGCAGTGCGGGCAGGGTCAGGAAGTCCGCGAACTCCTCGGCCAGCGCGACCTGTTCGAAGAGCTGGGCGGCCTCGCGCCAGCGCCCGGCGGCGTAGACCTCGTCGCCGACCTCGGCCCGCAGCGCGGTCAGTTCCTCGGCGACCAGGCGGCGGACCAGGTCGGCGGTGGCCTTCTCCCCGGTGTCGGCGAGGACGACGTCGTTGTGGATCCACTGCCAGATCTGCGAGCGGGAGATCTCGGCGGTGGCGGCGTCCTCCATCATGTTGAAGATGGCGACCGCACCGAGGCCGCGCAGCCAGGCCTCGATGTAGCGGATGCCGACCTGGACGGCGTTGTGCAGCCCGTGCCGGGTGCAGCTGCCTCCGGCGCCCGCGATGTCGAGCAACTGGTCGGCGGTGACCGGCTCGGCCGGACCGGGGTTGTCCTTCTGGTGCGGGCGGGCGCCGAGGACGGCGTCGAAGGAGGCGCGGGCGACCGGGACGAGGTCCGGGTGCGCGACCCAGGAGCCGTCGAAGCCGCTGCCGGCCTCGCGGTCCTTGTCGGCCTTGACCTTCTCCAGCGCGGCCGCGTTGACCTCGGGGTCCCTGCGGCTGGGGATGAACGCGGCCATGCCGCCGATCGCGTGCGCACCGCGCCGGTGGCAGGTCCGCACCAGCAGCCGGGTGTAGGCGGCCATGAACGGCGAGGCCATGGTGACGGTGTTGCGGTCGGGCAGGATGTAGTGCTCGCCGGCGTCGCGGAAGTTCTTGACGATGGAGAACAGGTAGTCCCAGCGGCCGGCGTTGAGACCGGCGGCGTGGTCCCGCAGCTCGTAGAGGATCTCGTCCATCTCGAAGGCGGCGGTGATGGTCTCGATGAGGACGGTGGCGCGGATCGTGCCGTGCGGGATGCCGAGTTCGGCCTGGGCATGGGTGAACACGTCGTTCCAGAGCCGGGCTTCCAGGTGGCTCTCGGTCTTCGGCAGGTAGAAGTACGGCCCGGAGTTCGGGTCGTCCGCGCCGCGGGCGAGCAGCCGGGCGGCGTTGTGGAAGAAGTAGAGGCCGAAGTCGAGGAACGCGCCGGCCACCGGCTCGCCGTCGACCAGCAGATGGTTCTCGTCGAGGTGCCAGCCGCGGGGGCGGACCACGACGGTGGCGAGCTCGGCGGCCGGCCGCAGGGTGTAGGCCTTGCCGGCGGAGCTGCTGAAGTCGATCCGGCCCTCGAAGGCGTCGATCAGATTGATCTGACCGCTCACCACGTTCTCCCAGGTCGGGGAGGTGGCGTCCTCGAAGTCGGCGAGCCAGACCTTCGCGCCGGAGTTGAGCGCGTTGATCACCATCTTGCGGTCGGTGGGGCCGGTGATCTCGACCCGGCGGTCCTGGAGCGCCTTCGGCGCCTCGGCGACCCGCCAGTCGGCGGCGCGGACCTCGGCCGTGCCGGGCAGGAAGTCCAGGGTGCCGGTGCGGGCGATCCCGGCGCGGCGCTCCCGGCGGCGGGCGAGCAACTCGCGGCGCCGGCCCTCGAAGGAGCGGTGCAGGCCGACGACGAAGGCGACCGCCTCCGGAGTGAGCACCTCCTCGGCCCGGTGGACGCGCGGACCCGCGACCGTGACGACCGGAGCGGTGGGGGAAGCTCCGGGTCCCTGATCTGCAGCCATGAGCAGGACACTCCTAAGTGGAGGGCTTGATTCTGTAAGGTGGAGACTAGTTTCCGCGATACAGAATTTCAACGGTTTGTTGAGATGATCGCTGGGACTGTACTCCTCCTCCGACCGCGAAGGGAACGCCGGTGGCCCCGACCTCCGAGAGCAGTGAGAGCAGCGCGAGCAGCGGGAGTACCGTGAGCAGCGAGGGCGGTGCCCCGAAGGCGCCCGCCCCGACGGGGCAGGAGCGCACCAGCGGCGGAGTGCAGTCCGTCGAACGGGCCTTCCAACTGCTGGAGGCGCTCGCCGACTCCGGCGGCGTGGCGACGCTCAGCGAGCTCTCCACCTCCTCCGGACTGCCGATGCCGACCATCCATCGCCTGGTTCGTACCCTCGTGCAGCAGGGCTATGTCCGCCAGGACACCGCACGCCGCTACACCCTCGGCCCGCGGCTGATCCGGCTCGGCGAGACCGCCGGACGACTGCTCGGCAGCTGGGCCCGCCCCTACCTGGCCGAACTCATGGAGGCCACCGGCGAGACCGCCAACCTGGCGGTGCTGGAGGGCGGCGAGGTGGTGTACGTCGGGCAGGTGCAGTCGCGGCGATCGATGCGGATGTTCACCGAGGTCGGCCGCCGGGTGCAGCCGCACTGCACCGGCGTCGGCAAGGCGCTGCTGGCGCAGCTGCCCGACGAGGAGGCGCGCGCCGTGCTCGGCCCCAACCCGCTGCCCGCGCACACCCCGCACACCGTCACCGACCCGCAGGAGCTGATGGCCCAGCTCGCCGAGGCGCGCGAGCGCGGCTATGTGGTCGACGACCAGGAGCAGGAGATCGGGGTGCGCTGCATCGCCCTCGCCGTTCCCGGCGCGCCGACCCCGACGGCGCTGTCCGTCTCCGGCCCGGAGGCCCGGATCAGGGCGCTGGAGGAGCAGGCCGGCGCGGCGTCGCTGGTGCCGGTGATGCACGGGATCGCGGCCCGGCTGGGCCAGGTCCTGGCACCCTGACGTTCGGTCGCAGACGCGGCACGCCCGGGCGTTCACCCGTTCGAGCCACCCTTCGAGCCGCCCGAGGGCGGGTTGCCCCGGCCCCGGACACCCGTCGGCCACGCTGGTGCGGACGCGGCCCGCGACGGCGCGGGCGCGCCGGACACGAAGGGCAGGGTGAGCGGCGATGACCCGCAGCGGTTCCGTTCGAAGGCTTCTCGGCAAGGCGTTGGTGACGGGGTGCACGGTGGCGGTGCTGGCCGCCGGACAGGCCGGCGCGGTCTGTCCGCCGGACGACAAGGCGCCCGCACCCGGGACGAGCGCCCCGGCACCGGGGGCCGGTGATCCCGGGGCCGCGGATCCGGGCACGACCGCCGACCCGGCCGCGGCGGCCGTGCCCTCGGACTCCGACCTCTACGTCGTCCGGATCGACCCGGACCCGGCCGCGCCCGGCGGCAGCACCACCCTGCACGCCTTCATCGGCAACCTCGGACCGGACCGGACCGCCTCGCCGTTCACCGTCGTGGTCACCCTGCCGGCGGGGGTGACGGCCGAGGGGCCGTTCTTCCCGGAGAACTGCTACGAGTTCCAGAACGGCCACCGGGTGCGCTGCACCTTCCCGGCCGGGCTGCCGAAGTTCCGCAGCGCGACGGCCCTGATCCCGCTCCGGCTCTCCCCCGACGTCCCCCTCGGCGAGCTGGCGGGCGGCTATGTCGCGGTGCGCGGCGACGACGACCGGAACGACGCGAACAACCGGCAGCCGTTCACGATCGAGGTCGTCGAGACCACCGGTCCGAGGCCGATCGTCTGACCGTCGGCCCCGGACCGGTGGCCGCTGCTAGCGGTACACCCGGACGTAGTCCGCCGCGAAGGTGATCGGCGTGGTGCCCGAGGGCGCGGGGTGGTAGTTCCCCGCGCTCAGGGACAGGTTGAGGATCGGGTACGCCGCCCAGTCGGCGCCGACACCCTTGCCGTCCGAGAAGACCTTGGTGCCGTTGATGTACCAGTCGACCGAGCTCGCACCGTAGTGGGTGCCGATGGTGACCCAGCCGTCCTTCGCGATCGCCTTGGCGTCCGTGAGGTACAGGTGTCCCGGGTTGATGTGGTTGGTCAGCTCCAGCAGGTTCGGGTTGTCGGTGTGGTACTCGAAGGAGTCGATCTCCCCGTGGGTGCCGCTGGTGCTGTTCCACGTCCAGAGCGCCGGCCAGGCGCCGGTGCCGGCGGGGAGCTTGACCCGGGTCTCGATGTAGTCGCCGGTCTTCACCTTGAAGCCCTCGCTGGAGTACTCGGTGGTGAGCAGCCCGGTGTCCCAGGCCTGCTTGCCGTTCTCCAGCGTGTGCGTGCTCGGCCTGGCGGTGAAGGTGGCGACGCCGCCGGAGACGGCGACGTTGTTCTTGTTCAGCCAGTCGAGCTTGTTGTCGTTCGGGTTGTGGTCGCCGTAGTGGTAGGAGCTGCTCCGGTCGGCGGTCCAGCGGGAGCCGAGGGCGAGGCTGTTGAAGTCGTCGGACCAGGTGAGCTGCTTGCCGGCGACCGGGGCACCCGTGGTGGGGGTGGTGGGCGTCGGGGTGGGGGTCGGCGTCGGGGTGGCGGCGGAGACGACGAGCTGGCGGGAGGGCAGGTTGTGCCAGCCGCCGGTGCTGTCC
>NZ_JZWY01000501.1:0-283 GCF_000966955.1 Streptomyces sp. NRRL S-495 | reverse complement strand
GCGGGGGTCAGACGGGCTGGCCGGCTCGGGTGGCGGGCGCCGGGATCGTGAGATCGGGGCCGGGCCGGGAGTGGCGACCGGTGCCGGGGGCGGGGAGGAGGTCGGGGGCCGGCGCGTAGCGGGCGGCGGGGGCCCGGAGGAGCCAGCCCGGGGGGCGGGTGCCGCGCGGGGCGGGGGTGATCAGGCCCATCCGGTGGAGCAGGTCCAGCGCGTCGCGGCGCAGCGCGGTGCGGTCGGCGAGGTAGTCACGGCGCCAGCCGGCCGGCAGGCCGTACTCGTCGGT
>NZ_JZWY01000492.1:0-14650 GCF_000966955.1 Streptomyces sp. NRRL S-495 | reverse complement strand
GTGCCAGCCGCCGGTGCTGTCCTGCCAGAAGCCGAACTGGGTGTAGGTGCCGGCCGCCAGAGTGCGGGTGCCGGTGGTGATCGACAGGCCGGCGGGGCAGACCTGGACGTTGCTCCTGTTGCCGGGGAAGTCGAGGTTGCGCCCGGCCGCGTCGCGGATGCCGACGCCGACGGTCTTCGCGGTGAAGCAGGACGAGGAGTGCAGCGTGAGCGAGGCGGCCGTCGCCTTGCCCGCGACCATCGTGGCCGGGGCGAGCTTGTCCTGGGTGACGGTCGGCAGGGCGGCGGCCTGGGCGCCGGTCACGGCCGGAAGGCCGAGCAGTCCGGCACCGGTGATGGCGAGCGCCCCGGTCGCGGCGAGGACCGCGGTGCGGCCCCGGTGGGAGGGACGGGCGTGGCGGGCGGCCGGGCGGCGGGCCGGGAGGCCCGGGTTCCGGGCAGGCCGAGGGGGCTGCGGGGAGGCAGTGGGCATGGCAGTGGTCCTCTGCGACGCCTACGAGGTGAGCTGTCGGGTTCGGGCGCGAGGTTGCCCGGCCGCCCGGAGAGCGGCTTCACCCCTAGCCTCGACACACGCGCACGGTTGGCGCGCGGCCGGGCACTGACCTGGGTCCCCCGCTCCCGTCCGCTGTGGTGCTCGATTGCCGGCCGGCGGGTGGACGGGACTCGGCGTCCCGACGGCGGGGCTCCGCTGTGGCGGAAGCCTCTGCAGGCTAGGCAGGCCGTCCGCGCACGGACAACCTTCCCGGGGCGGTTGTCGCGCAGCTCACACCGCCGCCCCGCGCCTCCGGCGACGGTTCCAGGGGGGCCGTGGTGGCCGTGGTGGCGGGTCCGGCGGGGAAAGTGCGCCACGGAGGCGGGGTGGTCGGATAGGTTGGAGATCCATCCGCGTCCGGAACCGTCCGGGTCGCAGCGAGCACCACGACAGCACGTCCAGAGACGAGGAGACCCGCCCCACCATGACCGCGTCCCTGCCCGCCTTCGCCGGCCGTACCTTCCTGTTCCGGGTCGACAACGGCGCGGCGTTCCGCAACGCGTACTCGGCCGACGGCAAGCGGCTGCGCTGGGAGGGGCTCGGCGAATCGGCGGGCCAGTGGGAGGACGTCTCCCTGCATGTCGCCGAGGTCGGCCCGCAGCTCTACTTCGTCAGCTGGACCGAGGTGAGCGGCATCACCGTGAGCCACGTCATGGACCTGACCCGGATGACGGTCCGCGCGTTCTGGACGTACGAGGGCGAGGGCGGCCGGGTCGGCGAGCTGCACACCGGCACCCTGGAGCAGGTGGCCTGAGCGCCCCGAGCGCCCGCCCGCGGGTCCCGGCCGGACACCCGGACGGTCGGGTCAGGCCGACGGACTGGCGGCCGGGACCGTCAGGCGCTGGGAGATCCACTCCAGTGAGGACGGGAGCAGCTTGCTCCAGGTCTCGAAGTTGTGGCCGCCGCTCTCCAGCATGCTGTAGGAGACCTTCATCGGGCCGTGCGCGGCGGCCACGAACGCCTCGGTCTCGCGCCGGTAGTTGCCGTCGCCCTCCCGGGTGCCGGCCAGCAGCACGGAGATCGCGGGCTGCGGCAGGTTCTTGAGACGCCACATCAGGTCGGCCTCGTTGCGGCGCTGTTCGCTGCCGTTGTAGAGGTCGCCGGTGCTCGGGTCGTCGGCCGCCTGGTAGTAGCCGGAGAGCGAGACCGCGGTCGGGTAGACGTCGGGGTGACGCATCGCCAGCTTGAGCGCGCAGTAGCCGCCGGTGGAGTTGCCCATGAACGCCCAGGCCCGCGGGTCGGCGGAGACCCGGTAGGTGGCCTGGATCGCCGAGGGCACGTCCTTGGCGAAGTAGGCGTCGGTCTGCGGACCGCCCGGGACGTCCTCGCACTCGGTGTCCTGCGGCAGCGCGGGCGAGGGGCGCACCAGCACCAGCACCGTCGGCTGCATCCGCCCCTCCTGAAGCAGCTTCAGCGCCGCGCCCGGGTAGTTGAGGCGGGTGACGAGGTTCTTGGCGATGCCCGGGAAGCCGGTGCTGACGACCAGGACCGGGAACTGCTTCTGCTCGTACTCGGGCTGGAAGTACTGCGGCGGCAGGTAGACGTACCCCTCGGTGGAGAGGCGGGTGGTGGCGCCGTCGATGCGGACCTCGCGGATCTCGCCGGACTTGTCGCGGTCGCGGCCGAGCGCCCCGCCGCCCTGCACCTCGGCGTGGCCGATGGTCTCGACGCGCAGCCGGCCGGACGCGTCCACCTTGTTGTGGATCACCACCGGCCCGCTGTCCCCGGTGCCCAGCAGGTCGTCCCAGCTGCTGTAGAACGCGAAGTAGTTGTTGGCGACCAGGCCGAGCGCGGCGAGCACGGCCAACTGGGTGACGAGCAGGGCGCCGATCCGGCCGAGGACGGCCTTCCAGCTCCGCTTCGACAGTCTCGGCCACAGCCAGATCGTCCCGACCATCGCCGCGACGGCGATCAGAACGGTCAGTGCCAGCACCTTGTGGCTCGTCAGACCCATGTCGTATTTGCTCCCACGCCTCGTACTCCCCCGCCCCCGGGGGAAGGACACCCGGGAGGGCCGCCCCGGTTCCCCCGTCCGCAGTGGGGCACCGTCGCCGAGGCGCGACCACCCAGCCTAGCCGCTCCGGGGCGCCCGCCGCCCCCGCCGACCAGCGGTGACGCCATCGGCCTTGAGGAGGAGAAGCGGGCCGCCGGGGTGTGCTTCGGGCCCCGGTCCGCCGCGTTCCGCGGCTGCGCGGGCTGTTGCGGCGGAGCGGGTGACGGAGGCGACGTCAGTTGACGCGGGTCCACAGGTCGAGGCCCGCGGTGAGTTCGCGCATGCAGCGGGCACCGAGTTCGCGCGGCGAACCGGGGCCGGTGGCCGGGGCGCCGGAGCGTGCCCACTGCTCCAGTGCGACCCGGATCGCGGCGGTGGCGGCGGCAGCGGCGAGCCGGATCTCCAGTACGTCGGTGCCGGGCGGGCAGCGGTCGGTGATCGCGGCCCGCAGCCGCTCCTCGGAGTCGGCGTGCACCCGCTGCCAGACCGTGGCCAGCCGGGGGTCGCGCAGCAGGTCGCGGGTCCAGCGCAGGGCCTCGACGGCGGGCGCGTCGGACGGGTTCAGGGACTCCGCCGCCGAACGCTCCAGCGCCTCGCGGACCGGCAGGTCGGACGCGCTCTCCGTGAACAGCCGCACCCAGCGTTCGCCGCCGGCCGCGAGCAGCGGGGCGACGGCGTCCTCCTTCTCCGAGAAGTAGCGGTAGAAGGTGCGCAGCGAGATGCCCGAGGCGGTGGCGATCTCCTCGGCGGTGGTCGCTTCCGCCCCGCGGGCGGCGAACAGCTCGGCCGCGGCCTGGGCGATCTCCAGCCGGGTGCTCTCGCGGCGGCGCTGGTTCAGGGTCGGACGTCCGGTCACGGGCTCAGCGTACGCGGACGAAGGGATTGGTGGCACCTCACGTCGATACGGCACATCAAGGCTTTTTGGCACGACGTGCCATTCAGGCGTACCGTGTCATCGAGGTCGAGAGACCACGAACGGAACGGAGAACCACCATGGAGCGCTTCAACGGACGGAACGTCCTGATCACCGGCGGCGGCTCGGGCATCGGCCGGGCCACCGTGCACCGGATCCTCGCCGAGGGCGGCCGGGTCGTCGCCGTCGACGTCAACGAGGACGGCCTGAAGTCCACCCTGGACCGCGCCACCGCCGACGGCACCGCCGACCGCCTCACCACGACGGTGCTGGACGTGTCGGACGAGGCCGCCGTACGGACCGTCGTGGCCGAGGCGGTCGCCGCGCTCGGCGGACTGGACGTCCTGGTCAACGCGGCCGGCATCCTGCGCTCCGCCCACACCCACGAGACCAGCCTGGAGTTCTGGAACAGGATCGTGGCGGTCAACCTGACCGGCACCTTCCTGATGACCCGGGAGGCGCTGCCCGCGCTGCTCGCCGGTGGCAAGGGCGTGGTGGTCAACTTCAGCTCCACCTCCGCCGCCTTCGCCCACCCCTACATGGCCGCCTACGCCGCGACCAAGGGCGGCATCCAGTCGTTCACCCACGCGATCGCCGCCGAGTACGCCAAGCAGGGGCTGCGTGCGGTGTGTGTCGCGCCGGGCAGCATCGACAGCGGCATGACCAACAACCCGGGCCTGCCGGCGGACGCTGACCTCGGCCTCCTCGCCAAGCTCTCGCCCGCGCTCGGGCAGGGCTTCGCCGGGCCGGAGACCGTCGCCGGTGTGATCGCCATGCTCGCCTCGGACGACGGTGCCTTCGTCACCGGGACCGAGCTGCGGATCGACGGCGGCACCCACATGTGACGCCGACGGGCTCCGGGCCCCGGTCGTACTGCCCTGCGGGTAGTACGACCGGGGCCTCGCCGCTGTCGGGGGCGTCATCGGGGGCCGGGGGTCACCCCCGCCACTCCACCGCGAACGCCCGGGCCGGGTTGGCGGTGAGGATGCCGTGCGGGACCTCGGGGCCGAACGCCCGGGCCAGCCGGGGCGCAAGGGCGGTGAGGAGGTGCGTGGGCCCGGGGGCGGAACGGGCGGTACGGGTGGTGGTGTCGCCGCCGAGGAGCAGTTGGCCACCGTGTCCCGCCTCGACCAGGGCCGCCACCGTGTCGAAGAGGTGGTGGTCGGTCGCGTGGTTGGCCCGCGAGGGGCCGTCCAGGGCCACGAAGGCGCCACGCGCGGCGAGTTCGCGGTGCAGCCGGAGGTCAGGGAACCGGTTGAGGTGCCCGAGGACCACCCGCTCGGGCGGGACGCCGTACCGTTCGCAGAGCAGGTCGAGGACATCGGGTGCGGCGGTGCCGAGTTCGTGGTGCACGGCGATCGGCGCGCCGGTGGCGTGGTGCGCCTCGGCGGCCGCCGCCATCACCCGGCGGGTGTGCGGGTCGAGGCCGTGGTAGTCGCCCGCCACCTTGATCAGTCCGGCGCGGACGCCCTCGGGAGCGCCCCGCAGCCCGGTGGTGAGCTCGGCGGTGAAGAAGCCGGCCAGGCCCTCGTACCGCCGGTCGAGTTCCGCCGGATCGTAGTGGACCGCCTGGTGGAGCCCGGTGGCCGCGACCAGGTGGACCCCGGTCGCCCGGGAGAGTCCGGGCAGCGCGTCGGCCCGTCGCCCCATCCCGGCCGGCGTCCACTGCACGAAGGCCCGGCCGCCGGCGGCCGCGAAGCCCCGCAGCACCGACTCGGCGGCGGCGGGGTCGTCCAGTTCCTCCCCCGGGAGCCTGGGGCTGCGGAGGAAGAGGTGGTCGTGGGCGTCGCAGACGCCGAGTTCGGCCGGGTCGAGGTCGCCGAGGACGGTGCGGACGGCGCGGACGGGCGTGTTCATTCCGCCGCTCCCCCGGTCCCGGGCGCCTCCGGGATGGCGGCGCCCTCCTGGGCGGCCTCGCCGGTGTCGTCGGCCCGGTCGGCCTCGGTGAAGACGGCGGCGGCGACGCGCAGTCCGGCCAGCGCCTTGGGCACGCCGACATAGGGCGCGAGGTGGACCAGGACCTCGGTGACCTCAGTCCTGCTCAGGCCGATCCGCAGGCTGTTGCGCACATGGTCGGCGAGTTGCGGCTCCACGCCGCCGAGCGCGGTGAGCGCCGCGAGGTTGGCCACCTGGCGGTCCCGCAGGGCGAGTCCGGGCCGCTGGTAGGTGCCGCCGAAGAGCGCGGTGACGATCCAGTCCGCGAAGCCCGGCGCGAGCTCGTCGAGCGGACCGAGCGTGCCGGACCGGGTCCGCTCGCCCGCCAGTTCGGCGAGCAGGGCGTGACCGGCGGCCCGGTCGAACGGGGAGGGCACCAGGCCCGCGTCGAGGGAGCGGTCGGCGGGCGGAGTCGGGGTGGTGGCTGCCGGATTCACGGGGCGGGACGGTCCTTTCACTNTCCTTTCACCAGTGGCGGCCGACGGGCAGCCGGTCGAGTTCGGGGCTGGAGAGGTGGTGCGCGCGGTACCGGGTGCCGGGCGCCCCGGCCGGGGCGTCGGCGCGCCACAGGGCGATCCGCAGCAGTTCCCAGCGGGCCGGGTCGAGGGCGACGGCGGCGGTGTGCAGGTCGGGGTGGTCGGGCAGCTCGGTCAGGGCCCGTTCGACGGCCTCGGCCGGGTCAGCGCCCTCCGGCAGCCGTTCCGTCAGCCTGGTGGCGGCGACAGGACCGGGCACGACGGCCGGACCGGTTGCGGCCGGACCGGCAGCGGCCTGACCGGCAGCGGCCGAGCCGTCGGCCGCCGGACCCCGGCGGAGGCCGGCGCCGATCCAGTGCCGGACGGCGGGGCGGCCGAAGTCCGCGCAGAGGGTGCGGAATCCGGGGCCGAGGAGGAAGGCGTTCAGGCCCTCGGTGGTGTGCCACAGGTAGAACGGCGCGTACTGGTTGACGGGCGAACCGTCGCGGCCGCGTTCGCGCACCAGGTACGCCTTGAGGCCGAGGCCGGGCCAACTGTCCAGCAGCCGGCCCTTGGTGGCGATCCGCCGATGGACGGTGCTCATGTCGTAGTCGGCGGGCAGGGTGATCTCGTACTGCATCGCGTGCACGGCGGACTCCGGGTGGGGCGACGGGGGATGTGCTGCCGCTCAGTCGCGGCGGTGGGCGGCGAACAGGGCGAGGGCGCCGCGGGCGGCCTGCTCGAACGGTTCGGCGCTGTCGGCGGCGCGGGCGAGCACATAGCCGCCCTGCACCACGGCGACCACTGCGGCGGCGAGGTCGGCGGGCTCGGCCCCGGGCCGCAGTTCGCCGTTCGCCTGCCCTTCGGCGATCACGGCGGCGAGCCGCCCGCGCAGCCAGTCGAAGGTCTCCTCGACGGGCGCGCGCAGCCGGGGGTCGGCGACCACGTCCGGATCCTGGGCCATCCGGCCGATCCGGCATCCGCGCAGCGCGTCGCGCTCACGCCCCAGATAGGCGGCGACCCGCTCGTAGGCGGTCCCGGGACCGGCGAGATCGGCCTCCGCGACGGCCCGCATCTGCTCGGCGCTGCGGCGCAGGGCCGCGGCGGCGAGGTCGGACTTGCCGTCGAAGTGGTGGTACATGCTGCCCTGGCCGACGCCCGCCCGCTGCTGGATGGCCTTGGGGCTGGTGCCGACGTAGCCGCGCTCCCAGAGGAGTTCCTGAGTGGTTTCGATGAGGCGGTCCTGGGTTGCCATGGCCGTCACTGTACCTACTGGTACAGCTGACTGTACATACCAGTAGGTACAGAATCCCGAAGCCTGCCCGAGCGCCCGAATGCTCGAACGCCCATGGACCGTGGACCGTGGGCCGCCCCCCGGCGGTCCACGGCCCTGCGTGATCGTCGTCCCCAGGAACACCCCGCGGCACTCACCGGCGGACCGTGGCGCTCATCACCTCGCACGGCCACCGTCGATCACGGTGCGTCACCGACGGCGGAGCGGCGGCCCGTCGAGGCCGATCACGGCCGCCGGGAGGGCAGGTCGCGCCGGATCACCGGCGCGACCTCGCCCGCGAACAGCTCCAGCTGCTCGCGCTGGGCGCCCTCGGTGAGCAGGTCCACACCGATGCCCACCACCTCGTTGCCGAAGGCCTCGTGATAGCGGTGGATCTTCTCGATCACCTGC
The DNA here is from genome assembly GCF_000966955.1 of Streptomyces sp. NRRL S-495. NCBI lineage: Bacteria > Bacillati > Actinomycetota > Actinomycetes > Kitasatosporales > Streptomycetaceae > Streptomyces > Streptomyces sp. NRRL S-495. The sequence goes on along the minus strand of NZ_JZWY01000492.1, from coordinate 7,139 downwards.
TCCACACTGCCGACCAGCAGGGAACCGCGCTCCACGGCGTCCTCCAGCGAGGTGAACGTCGAGCCGTTGCACCGGCCCGCCGCCCACCTCGCCATCGCCTCCCAGTACGGGCGGAAGCCGGCGAACGCGTCCTGCGAACGCCGGGCGACGAACAGTCCGCCGAAGCCGGTGCCGACCCGGGCGTCCTTCGGGTCGTGGCCGTAGTGCTCCCAGCGCTCGCGGTAGTGGTCCACCAGTGCCTTGTACTGCTCCACCGGGTGCGAGGTGTTGGCCGAGAACAGCGGATCGCCGTAACGGGCGGCCAGGTCGGTGGAGAGCGTGCTGGTCGCGCTGCCGTGCCAGACCGGGATCGGCTCCTGATAGGGCCGGGGCCAGGTGGTGACCGCGTGCAACGGCGGCCGGGTGCCGCCCTCCCAGGTCACCTTCTCCTCCCGCCAGAGCCGGCGCAGCAGGCCGTAGTTCTCGGCGAGCGCCTCCCACTGCCGCTCCTCCGCCACGCCGAACTGCTCGAACAGGCGCGGGTCGTTGCCCTTGCCGATGATCAACTCGACGCGCCCGCCCGAGATCTGGTCGACGAGGGCGTACTCCTCCGCGGCCCGGACCGGATCCACGACGGACAGCACGGTCACGGTGGTGAACAGCCGGATCGCCGAGGTGCGGGCGGCGACGGCGCTCAGCAGCACGGCCGGAGCCGGGGACAGGAACGGCTCGCCGTGCCGCTCCCCCACTCCGTAGCCGTCGAAGCCGAGACGTTCGGCAGTGACGGCCTGATCGATGATGTTGTGCACCTTCTCGTGCGGAGTGCGCCGCACACCCGTGACGGGGTCGGGCACGTTGGACGCGAGGGACGAGACGATGAACCGCACGGCGGTCTCCTTGGGGGCGCTCGGTGGGCGGACGGCCGGCGCGGCGGCCCGGCGGAGCGCCCCACGGTCGGCCGCTCGCGCAGGGGCAGCACCGAAGGGTCGGATCGCGCGGGGCCGGTCGGGAGTTCAGGAACCGGCGTTCAGCACGCGGCGCTGCGGGGGCGACAACAGCGCAGGTCGACGGCACGGACGCACATCGCTCCGGCCCCCTCCGCTCGCACGCGCACGATCCACGATCTTCCGCGAGCATAGGCATCGGCCCGCACTCCGGGCAAGGGCCGCCCCCGCCAACCCGGGTGCGGCTCCCGACGCCCACGGCACGCCCCTCGGCCCGCCGACCCCGACCTGGCAGGATGTCCGCCATGAGCTACCTCGCCGCGGAAGACCGCTATGCCTCGATGACCTACCGCCGGGCCGGCCGCAGCGGCGTGCTGCTCCCGGCCGTCTCACTCGGCCTGTGGCACAACTTCGGCGACACCCAGCCGCTGGACGTCCAGCGGGCGGTGCTGCGCCGGGCCTTCGACCGGGGCATCACCCACTTCGACCTGGCCAACAACTACGGTCCGCCGTACGGCAGCGCCGAGCGCAACTTCGGCCACCTGTTCGCGCAGGACTTCCGCCCGTACCGGGACCAGCTGTTCATCGCCTCCAAGGCCGGCTACGACATGTGGCCCGGCCCGTACGGCGACGGCGGCAGCCGCAAGTACCTGCTGGCCAGCCTGGACCAGTCGCTGGACCGGATGCGCCTCGACTACGTGGACGTGTTCTACTCGCACCGCTACGACGCGAACACCCCGCTCGAGGAGACCATGGGCGCGCTGGACTCGGCCGTCCGGTCCGGCAAGGCACTGTACGCGGGCATCTCCAACTACCCGGCGGAGCAGCACCGGGAGGCCGTGGCGATCCTGCGCGAGCTGGGCACGCCGGTGCTGATGAACCAGTGCTCGTACTCGATCCTCAACCGCTACGTCGAGGACGAGGGCGTGCTGGACGCCGTCGCCGACACCCGTACCAGCCTGATCGCCTACTCGCCGCTCGCCCAGGGCCTGCTGACGGACCGCTACCTCACCGGCGAAGTGCCGAGCGGGTCGCGGATGTCGGTGGGCAAGTTCCTCCGCGAGGAGGCGCTCACCGGGGCCAAGCTGGACCAGCTGCGGGCGCTGAACAAGGTGGCCGAGCGGCGCGGGCAGACCCTGGCGCAGCTGGCGCTGAGCTGGGTCCTGCGGGACGAGCGGGTGGTGTCGGTGATCATCGGGGCCAGCAGCGTCCGGCAGCTGGACCAGAACATCGACGCGCTGGCGGGCGGTCCGCTGACGGACGAGGAGCTCGCGGAGATCGACGCGCTCAGCCGCTGAGGCGCGCCGAGCCACCGGGCACTCCCGGAGCGACACCGCGGTGCCCCGCCGGTCGATGCGTGACCGGCGGGGCACCGCGCTCGTTGGACCGCGTGTACGGGACCGTCCGTACGCGTCCTTCGAGATCTCGGGAGCCCGTCGTGCGGATGTACCTCCTCCGGGCCGTCGCCCGCTTCGCCCGGCAGCTGGCGCTGACCTCGCCGCTGCCGTTCCCCCTCCTTCCCGGTGCCCTACCGACGTTGGACGCCCAGCGCCGGTAGCACCGTCTCGGCGACCCGGTGGGCCTCCTCCAGCAGCGGATTGCCGGAGAGGATGAAGGTGTCCACCCCGAGCGACTCGAACTCCTGGAGCCGCTCGACCACTTGGGCTGTCGATCCGACCACGGCGGTGCCCGGGCCGGGGCGGAACAGGCTCATTCCGGGCCACAGGTTGGGGTGGACCTCCAACTCCCGGGCCCGCGCCGGCACCTTGCCGCCGTGCTGCCGGAACTGCCGCTGCCAGCCGATGCCGTCCTCGCCGCGCGCCCCGCCCAGCTGGCGGGCGTAGGTGGCTTCGCTGGTCACGTCGAGCAGCCGGTCGGCGGCGGCCCAGGCCTCGTCCTCGGTGTCGCGGACGATCAGGTGCAGCCGCAGGCCGATCCGCAGGGTGCGTCCGTGCGCGGCGGCGCGCTCCCGGACCAGGTCGAGCTTCTCCTTGAGCTGCTGCGGCGGTTCGCCCCAGGTGAGGTAGACGTCCACGTGCTGGGCGGCCATCTCGATCCCGGCTGCCGAACTGCCGCCGAACCAGAGCGGGATGCCGCCCGGCTGGACCGGGGTGAGCTCGCGCAGGCTCGCCCCGGCGTTCCGGAGGTCGTAGAACTCCCCCTTGTGGTCGAAGACTTCGCCGGAGGTGAGCCGCTTGACGATCGACCAGTACTCGGCGCTGAGGCGGTAGCGGTCGTCGTGCTCGACGTGCAGGCCGTACTCGCGCAGCTGCTCGGTGGAGCCGTTGACCACGTTGAAGCGCAGTCGTCCGCCGTGCAGGTGGTCGAAGCTGAGCGCCATCTTGGCCAGCAGGGTGGGCGAGATCAGCCCGGGGTGGACGGCGAGCAGCGGCTTGAACGCCGGGGTGGTGGCGGCGGCGAGTGCGTTGCCGAGGTCCCACACATCGTGCAGGTCGGTCGCCAGCAGCGCGCCGGTGTAGCCCAACCGCTCGACACTGCCGGCGAGTTGCTGGAGGTAGCGGAGGTCGACCGGGCGGCGGCCGGCCGGCTCCCAGGGGTAGTGGCCCTCGCGCGGGATGATGTACCAGAGGAATTCGGAGGCCATCGGTCAGACCGCCCGGGTGTCGGCGGTGACGGCCGTGTCGGCGGTGGCGGCGGTGGCGGTGACGGCCGTCGGGTCCGTGGCCGCGGCGGCCACCGGGGCCTCCAGCGCGGGCAGATGGGCGTCGGCGACGACCACCCGGCGGTCGACGAAGCCGACCCGGTGGAAGATGTCGGCCGCCTCCTGCTGCTCGGCGACGAACCCGGCGGTCGCCGGCTCCAGCCGCCACGGCAGCCCGGCCAGGGCGGTCCGCCAGTCCTCGGCGCTGCCGCCGAGGTCCGCCGCGGCGATCGCGGCCGCCTCCGACAGGTGGGCGGCCACCCAGGCGTCCGCGCGGCGCAGGGCGGTGACGATCGCCGCGACCACCTCGGGCCGGTCGACGGCGAAGCCGCGCCGGGTGAAGAACACCGAGCGGTCGGTGATGACCTCGCCGGTGCGGACCAGCTCGCGGAACCCGCCGTCGCGCCGGGCGGCCGCGAGTTCGGCGCCCTGGGCGATCCAGCCGGCGATCCCGCCCTCGCGCAGCCGCCGCGCCTGGTCCTGCCCCGCCGCCGGGCGGACGGCCGTGACATCGGTCGCATAGGAGAGGCCCTCCGCGTGCAGGGCCTTGGCGAGCAGGTGGGTCTGCCAGGAGCCGATGGCCAGGACGACGGTGCCGCCCTTCAGGTCCGCGACCGACCGCACCGGCCCGTCGGCGCTCACCAGCAGCGCGCCGTGGTCGGGCCGGGGTGCCGACACCGCCGCGTAGACCAGGTCGTGCCCGGCGGCCTGGGCGGTCACCGGCGGGGTGGAGCCCGTGCCGCCGAAGTCGATCACGCCCTCCGCCAGCAGCTCGCCGGTGCGCGTCCCGTCGGTGTAGTGGTGGAACTCTCCGGTCTCCCCGAGCGGAGCCAACTCCTCGTCCAGGTAGTCGAGTCGGGAGAGGTAGTAGAGGGACGGATTGCTGGCGTGGACGCCGAGGGTGATGGCCATGGGATCAACTCCTGTGGTGCGGGTGGGGCGAGGGGGGTTCGGGAGAGGGGGGGTTCGGGACAGGGGCGGTTGCCGAGGGGGCGCTCGGTGTCAGTGGACGCCGAGGTCGGCGAGCAGCCGGCGGCGCAGTTCGGCGAAGGCGGGGTCGGCCGGGTCGCGCGGGCGGGCGACGCCCACGTGCTGGTCACGCACCAGCTTGCCGTCCCGGAGCACGGCGACCCGGTCGGCGAGCCGCACCGCCTCGTCCACGTCATGGGTGACCAGCAGCACGGCCGGCCGGTGGCGGCGGACCAGATCGCCCACGAGGTCCTGCATGCGCAGCCTGGTGAGCGCGTCCAGGGCGGCGAACGGTTCGTCCAGCAGCAACAGTTGGGGTGCCCGGACCAGGGCCCGAGCGAGTGCGGCGCGCTGCGCCTCGCCGCCGGAGAGGGTGACCGGCCAGGCGTCGGCGTGCCGGTCGAGGCCGACCTCGGCGAGCGCCTTCAGCCCGGTCTCCCGGGTGGCGGCACCGCGCGGCAGGCCGACGGTGACATTGGCGAGCACCCGCTTCGAGGGGACCAGCCGCGGTTCCTGGAAGACCACCGTCCGCACCGGCGGGACGAGGACCGTCCCGCCGTCGGCCCGGTCCAGCTCGCCGAGGATGCGCAGCAGGGTGGTCTTGCCGGTGCCGCTGGCGCCGAGCAGCGCGACGAACTCGCCCCGGGCGATGGAGAGATCGACTCCGTCGAGGACGGCCCGGGTGCCGAACACCCGGCGCAGGCCGCGCAGATGGACGGCCGGTTCGACCGGCGCGGAGCCCCAGGACCCCGTAGATCAGGATGCAGACGGCGAGGATGTCGGTACGGGAGTAGTTCTGCGCCTGGGCCATCAAGTAGCCGATGCCCTCGGTGGAGTTGATCTCCTCGGCGGCGATCAGGGCGATCACGCTGAGCGTCATGGAGAGCCGCAGGCCGGAGAGGAGGGCGGGCAGGGCGCCGGGCAGGACGACGGTGCGCACGATCGCCCAGCGCCCGAGGCCGAAGCTGCGCATGGCCTCGATCAGCTTGGGGTCGGTGTTGCGGACCCCGCCGGAGGTCGACACATACATGGGGAAGCTGGTGGCGACACCGATCAGCGCGACCTTGGCGGTCTCGGTGATGCCGAACCAGACCATGAACAGCGGGACCAGGGCGAGGAAGGGGACGGTGCGCAGGACCTGGACCGCCGAGTCGAGGAGTTCCTCGCCGAGGCGGAAGAAGCCGGTCACGACGCCCAGCACCAGCCCGGTGCCGGCGCCGATCAGCAGGCCGAGGCCGGCCCGGGTGAGCGAGACGCCGAGGGCGTCGGTGAGTTGGCCGTTGCCCCACAGTTCGCCGACCGCCTCGGCGACCTGGGCGGGCGAGGCGAGCACGTCCTGGGTGAGCGCGCCGGTGGCGGAGGCGAGGGCCCAGCCCCCGAGGAGGGCCAGCGGGCCGAGGGCGCGCAGGGTCAGCGCGAGGGCGCGGGGGCGGGAGGTCCGGCGGCGGGTGCGCGGTTCGACCAGTCCGGCGGCGCGGGCGGCGGCGGTCTCCGGATCGGTGCTGCCGACGCCCGACGCCTGGGTGGCGGTGGTCACTTGGCGCCACCGCCGAGCGTCCCGAGGTCGATCAGATAGGGCTTGACGTCGACCGGCTGCTTGGTGACCTTCTGCTCCGCGAAGAACGCGGCGACGGTGCCGAAGCGGGCGATGTCGGCCTCGCCGATGGCGTCGGCGGCGGCGCCCTGGCGGGTCACCTCGACGGCGACGTCCTTCTCGGCGGCGGTGACGGCGGTCGGCCCGGAGTCGGTGAAGACGTTGAGGTACGCGGCCGGGTCGGCCTTCTCCTTGAGGCCGTTCTCCCGCAGATAGGTGTAGAAGGCCTTCACCACCTCGGGGTGCTTGTCGGCGAAGCCGTTGCGGACGGCCCAGACGGCGTAGTTGTCGGAGCCGACCTCCTTCCCGTTGACCAGGAAGTGCGCGCCCGAGTTGGCGATCGACGGGGTGGAGAAGGTGTTCCAGGTGGCCCAGGCGTCCACCTGCCCGGAGTTGAAGACGCCCGCCGTCTGGTCGGCGCGCAGATAGACCCGCTCGACCTTGTCCGCCGGGATGCCGTTCTTCTCCAGTGCCTTGAGCAGCAGGTACTCGCTGGTGCCGCCCTGGCTCACGGCGACCTTGTGGCCGACGAGGTCCTGCACGGTCTTGATGGGCGAGCCGTTCTTCACCAGGATGCCTTCGCCGACGCCGTCGGGGGCGGTCTGGGCGAACAGCTTGAAGCCGGGCTTCTGGGCGAGCGCGGCGACGGCGGAGGTGATCGAGCCCTGGGCGACGTCGAGCTGGTCGGCGGAGAGGGCCTGGGCGGCGGGGGCGAAGGGCCCGGCGCTGCCGGTCCAGGCGACCTTGGCGTGCACGGCCGCGAGGGCGCGGTCGAGCGAGCCGTCCTTCTTCCCCAGGGCGAGGAAGCCGTTGTTCCCGGGGTCGGGGAGCCGGAGCACCGCCTCGGCCTTGTCGGCCTTGCCCCCTCCGGCGGCGGTCGCTCCCCCGTCGGCGGAGGAGCCGCAGGCGGCCAGGAGGGTGGTGGCGAGCAGGGCGGTGGCGGCGAGGACGGGGCGGGAGGGATTCACGGGGTCGGCTCCTAGGTCGGGGG
>NZ_JZWY01000491.1:0-3727 GCF_000966955.1 Streptomyces sp. NRRL S-495 | reverse complement strand
GCCCCCCACCCGCCCCGAGCCGCGAACGCCCCCGCCGGACGGATCCGACGGGGGCGCTCCGGGGTCTCTCCGGCTACTTGTTCACCACGGTGAGCGGAAGCATCTTCTTGCCCGTGGGGCCGATTTGGATGCTGGTGTCCATCTGGGGGCACACGCCGCAGTCGAAGCACGGGGTCCAGCGGCAGTCGTCGACCTCGACCTCCTCCAGGGCGTCCTGCCAGTCCTCCCACAGCCAGTCCTTGTCGAGGCCGCTGTCCAGGTGGTCCCAGGGCAGGACCTCCTCGTAGCCGCGCTCGCGGGTGGTGTACCAGTCGACGTCGACGCCGGTGCCGGCCAGGCCCTTCTCGGCGGAGGCCATCCAGCGGTCGTAGGAGAAGTGCTCGCGCCAGCCGTCGAAGCGGCCGCCGTCCTCGTAGACCGCGCGGATGATCGCGCCGACCCGGCGGTCGCCGCGGGAGAGCAGGCCCTCGACGATGCCGGGCTTGCCGTCGTGGTAGCGGTAGCCGATGTTCTTGCCGTACTTGCGGTCGCCGCGGATCGAGTCGCGCAGCTTGGCCAGGCGGGCGTCGGTGGCCTCGGCGGACAGCTGCGGGGCCCACTGGAACGGGGTGTGCGGCTTGGGCACGAACCCGCCGATGGAGACGGTGCAGCGGATGTCGTTCTGGCCGGTGACCTCGCGGCCCTTCTGGATGACGTTCTTCGCCATCTCGCCGATCTGGAGCACGTCCTCGTCGGTCTCGGTGGGCAGGCCGCACATGAAGTACAGCTTCACCTGGCGCCAGCCGTTGCCGTACGCGGTGGCGACGGTGCGGATGAGGTCCTCCTCCGACACCATCTTGTTGATCACCTTGCGCATGCGCTCACTGCCGCCCTCGGGGGCGAAGGTGAGGCCGGAGCGGCGGCCGTTGCGGCTGAGCTCGTTGGCGAGGTCGATGTTGAAGGCGTCGACGCGGGTGGACGGCAGCGAGAGGCCGACCTTGTCGTCCGTGTAGCGGTCGGCCAGGCCCTTGGCGATCTCACCGATCTCGGTGTGGTCGGCGGAGGACAGCGACAGCAGGCCGACCTCCTCGAAGCCGGTGGCCTTGAGTCCGCGGTCGACCATCTCGCCGATGCCGGTGATGCTTCGCTCCCGCACGGGGCGCGTGATCATGCCGGCCTGGCAGAAGCGGCAGCCGCGGGTGCAGCCGCGGAAGATCTCCACGGACATCCGCTCGTGCACGGTCTCCGCGAGCGGGACGAGCGGCTGCTTGGGGTAGGGCCACTCGTCGAGGTCCATCACGGTGTGCTTGGAGACCCGCCACGGCACGCCGGGGGCGTTCGGCACGACCCGGGCGATCCGGCCGTCCGACAGGTACTCGACGTCGTAGAACCTCGGCACGTACACCCCGCCGGTGCGGGCCAGCCGCAGCAGCAGCTCGTCGCGGCCGCCCGGGCGGCCCTCGGCCTTCCACTCCCGGACGATCCTGGTGATGTCGAGCACGGCCTGCTCGCCGTCACCGATCACCGCGCAGTCGATGAAGTCCGCGATCGGCTCGGGGTTGAACGCGGCGTGGCCGCCGGCCAGCACGACCGGGTCGTCCTCGGTGCGGTTGCGGGCCTCCAGCGGGATGCCGGCCAGTTCGAGCGCGGCCAGCATGTTGGTGTAGCCGAGCTCGGTGGAGAAGGAGAGCCCGAACACGTCGAACGCCTTCACCGGCCGGTGGGCGTCCACGGTGAACTGGGGCACGCCGTGCTCGCGCATCAGCGCCTCGAGGTCCGGCCACACGCTGTAGGTGCGCTCGGCGAGGACGCCCTCCTGCTCGTTGAGCACCTCGTAGAGGATCATGACGCCCTGGTTGGGCAGGCCCACCTCGTAGGCGTCGGGGTACATGAGCGCCCAGCGGACGTCGCAGGCGTCCCAGTCCTTGACGGTCGAGTTGAGCTCGCCGCCGACGTACTGGATCGGCTTCTGGACGTGCGGGAGGAGAGCCTCCAGGCGTGGGAAGACCGATTCGACAGTCATGAGTACCAGGAACCCTTACGACGTTCGGAACCGCCGCTCGCTCGGCATGGCGACGGCTGGGAGGGGTGACCCTCAAGAGTAGCCGAACCGCCGTGTTCCCCGGCCCGGCCGCCCTCGCCCCGGGACCGGCCGCGGGCCGCGCGACCGCCCGTGCCGAGGGGTGTACGGACAGGTCCCGGCACGTGAACGCGGCCCCACTGCGGGACCCCGGCGACTGTTGACACGCTCCGAGGCCGCGTGCGGTACTGGCAAGGCTCCACCGGAAGGTCCTGTGCGCCCCCGGGACAAGGGAGTTGGCCGCGCGCGCACCGGCCGTGCCGGGCGGCCCGGCGCGACCCCGCGCCGGACTCCCGGCCCAGGCCCCCCGACCGCGCCGACCCGCCCGCCCCCGAGGACAGGAGAGCCATGACCGACACGGGCCGGCGGACGCGCCGGATCGACAGCCCGTGCAACGACACCGAGAGCTACCCGACCGTGGCCCGGGCGATCGCCGCGGCCCGCGGGCTGGCCCGCCGCCACCCCGGCCGCTGCCGGGTGCGCGAGGTGGGCCGTTCCCGCGCCGGACGCCCACTGGTACTGCTCTCGGTGGACGACGGCGAGCACACCGTCCTCGTGGTCGGCGGCCCGCACCCGAACGAGCCGGTCGGCCTGGCCGCCGCCGTCCGGCTGGCCGAGCAGGCGCTGGCGCAGCCGCCCCGCCCCGGGGTCGGCTGGCACGTCCTGCTCTGCCTGGACCCGGACGGCGCCGCGCTGAACGAGGGCTGGCTGAACGGGCCGCTCACCGCGGCCCGGCACTACGAGCACTTCTTCCGGCCCGCCTTCCACGAGCAGCCCGAACTGCTGCCGCACCCGGACGGGCCGCTCGCCCCGATGCCGGAGAGCCGGGCGCTCACCGGGCTGATCGACGAGCTGCGCCCGGTGCTCCAGTGCTCGCTGCACGGCGTGGACTTCGGCGGCGCCTTCGTGCAGCTCACCCGACCGCTGCCGGCCCTGGCCGGGCGCTTCGCCCGTTCGGCGGCCCGCGGCGGCATCCCGCTGGACGTCGACTCCTACGACGCGCTCGGCTGGGCCAGCCCGGCCCCCGGCACCTATCTGATGCCGCCGCCGGGCCGGAGCAGGCAGCCCCTGCCGGACCGCCCCGAGCTGTCCACCTGGGCGTACGCGGGGCGGCACGGCGGGACGACGGCCGTGCTGGAGGTCCCGATGTGGGCGGTCGACGCGGTCGGCGACCACCGTCCGGCCCCGGACGTGGCCGCCGCCATGGCGGCCTGCGCGGACCGGCTGCGGTCCCGGGTGGCGGCGCTGACCGCCCTGCTGCCGCAGGTGCCGACGCACGCGGGGGTGGCGTACGGGCCGCTGCTGCGCTCGGTCGAGTTCAATCTGGCGGTCTGCCCGCCGGTGGTGGACGACTGGCTGGCGAACTGGTCGACGGCGGCGCTGTCGGTGTCCCGGGTGACCACGGCCCGGATCGTCGCCGAGCGGGTGCCGCTGCGGATCGCGGCGATGCTGCTGCGGCTGCTCGCGGACAGCGGCGGCCCGGCGGCGGACGCGGCCCGGGCGCGGGCCCGGGGGGTGGCGGCGGCGAGCCTGGAGGGTCTGCAGCGCCTCGGCGCCCGCTGGGTCCCGGTCGAGACCCAGGTCGCCCACCAGACCCGGGCGGTGCTCGCCGCCGCCGACCTGCTGCTGCCCTAGGGGGCGCACACACGGCGAGGGCCGGTCCGGGGA